>DAOWFN010000090.1 GCA_030637945.1 Gammaproteobacteria bacterium | reverse complement strand
CTGAGGCCTTTGTTTAGTAACGCGGCAGTTTTATTGTAGAGTTCACCGAGTAATTTATCTTTCCAGTCGTTCCATAGTTTTGGATTGGTGCCTCGAATATCTGATATCGTGAGTAGATAAAGATAATCCAGTCGCTCGATAGTCTGTATATGTTTTGCGAAGGTACGAATTACATCAGGATCGTTTATGTCTTTTCGTTGAGCGGTCATTGACATGATTAGATGGTTTTCTACTAACCAGCTAACGAGCTCGCTGTCTTTTCCTGGCAGCCCGTGTAAGTTGCAGAAGTCTTTTGCATCGACGCCGCCAAGTATGGCGTGGTCGCCGTGACGGCCTTTAGCTATATCGTGAAACAAGCCGGACAGATATAACAGACCGGGGTTGGACAGATGTTGAAAGATACCGCTAGCTAACGGAAACTCGTGACAGTAATCGGGTACCGACAGGCGTCGCATATTCCTGATGACGAACAATGTGTGTTGATCAACCGTATAAGTGTGAAATAAATCGTATTGCATCCTGCCAACGATCGAATCAAAAGCAGGTATGTAGGCAGCAAGGATTCCGTATCGATTCATGCGCCTTAATTCGTGAGTTACACCGCGAGAGCCAGTAATTATTTTAATAAATAAATGGTGTGCACGTGGTGCAAGCCTGAATTTATCGTCGATCAGGCTTTTATATTTTCTTATTTCTCGGATTGTCGCTGCACGTACACCCTGGATCTCAGGATAGTCTTGCAAGATGATAAACATTTCAAGTATCGCGCAAGGGTTGTCTTTGAATACGTTTTCATTGGTGGTCTCGATATAACCATTTCTGACCTGGAAACTGTTGTTTATGATTTCAGCTTCTGTTTCGACGTCAGCATAGATGATGGCTTCTCTGAAATGCTGCAATAACATTTCATTCAAACGCTCCAGTTCGATAACGGTTCGATAATATTGTTGCATGAACTGTTCGATGGCTTCGTTCTTCGGGTTTTCTTTATCATCATCAAAGCCAAATTCATTTGCCAGATCACGCTGGTAATCGAATAGCAGGCGGTCTTCACGGCGGCCGGCGAGATAGTGCAGGCTGCAACGAATACGCCAGAGTAGATGTTGGCCCTCTAACAAAGTATTTAATTCATCTTCGAGCAGGAAACCTTCGTCAACCAGATCATGCAGACTGTCTGCGTTGAAATGTCTTTTCGCAACCCAGCCGATCATCTGAATGTCACGCAAGCCGCCATGGCTTTCTTTTATATTTGGCTCGAGGTTGTAAGCGGTATCGTTATATTTACCGTTACGCTGTATCTGTTCTTCAAGTTTTGCCTGAAAAAAAGATTTCGAATCCCAGATATGTTCTGCACTGGTTTTTTCTTTCATGCTAAGGAAAAGGTTCTCGCTACCAGCAAGTAATCTGGATTCCATAATGTTTGTAGTGACGGTGATATCCTTGGTTGACTCTTCTATGCATTCTTCTATCGTGCGTACGCTGTGTCCGATCTCCAGACGGATGTCCCAGAGCAGCATCAGGAGTTTTTCAAGCAGATCTTTTGTCTTTTGATTTTCTTCCTCTTTTAGCAGGATCATTAAATCAATGTCAGATTTTGGGTGTAGTTCACCACGGCCATAACCGCCAACTGCTATCAACGCTATTTCTTGATCGATGTCTTTGAAGAGGTATGAATAGGTCGAATGAATTAATTGATCGATGAGATAGGAGCGGCCAAATACAACGGTGTTAACATCACCGCCATCTTGATAGATTTTTTTAAGGCCTTCATCGATAGCAGAAACTGCATCTTTTAATAGTGTGATGAGAGCAGGGTTGATAAGTTCTTGCGACGAACTGTCAACGCTATCCTCAAGTTGTTTTTTTAAGGATTCAAAATTAACAATCTTATCTATCGATGATTGATCTATTGCAGCGTTATTGGTGGTGTGAGAAATTACAGTCTCAGAGTGTTTTTCATTGGTCATTGGCATCAAACTTCGTCGCCTTCGCACTGGGTTAAAACATCGTGTCCATCATCGGTGACTAAAATGGTGTGTTCCCATTGTGCTGAAGCGCTGTGGTCTTTGGTGACCACGGTCCAGTTGTCACTGAGTAATTTCACGTGTCGTTTGCCGGCGTTAATCATCGGCTCTATGGTAAATATCATACCGGGCTCCATTATGACGCCGGTGCCGGCTTTGCCATAATGCAGTACCTGTGGGTCTTCGTGAAACCCTAAACCTATGCCGTGTCCGCAGTATTCTCTAACGACTGAAAAGTTATTTGATTCAGCATGTTTTTGAATGACGTGTCCTATATTACCCATATGTACCCCGGGCTTTACCAGGTCAATACCGAGTTTCATACACTCGTGTGATATCTGGCTAACACGTTTGGCGCGTACAGGTGGTTCACCGATAAAAAACATTTTACTGGTATCGCCGTGATAGCCATCTTTTATAATAGTGATATCGATATTGATGATGTCGCCTTTTTTTAATTTTTTATCACTGGGGATGCCGTGACAGATTTGATGGTTCACGGATGTGCAGATGGACTTTGGGAAGCCATGATAATTTAGCGGGGCAGGAATGGCTTGCTGTACATCCACGATATAATCATGACATATTTTATCGAGTTCATCCGTCGTTACGCCGGCTTTTACATATGGACGTATCATCTGAAGTACCTCGCCAGCAAGTCGACCTGCAACGCGCATTTTTTCTATCGCCTGAGCATCTTTGATTAATATTGCCATGCTGTTATTTTCTTATAATTCAATTGGTTATCTGAGTTCTCCCTGGTTTCCAGGGATTAATATTTATTGTTAATTTTTGTTGTATATGGTATAAAGCGCCCGCGCTAAGAAAACTTGGCGAAAACGAGCGATATTGTTGTTCTACTGGTTTCGCTTTTGGATTAATTTCCTGGACAAATTTCAGGGTTAATCTGTGTGACCAGTGCTAACTATATCTTATTTAAATACGCACATATACCGTCACATGTGATTGGGTGCTGATTTGAGTCGATTTGATGGCTAAATCAGTTTTTTACATGGGGTATATGGAGGCTTAACCCTAACTGGAGAATATCTATGTCTAACGTATCTATGCGTCTGATGCTTGAAGCAGGCGTGCATTTTGGTCACCAAACCCGTTTCTGGAACCCACAGATGTCTGAGTACATTTTTGGATCACGAAACAAAATTCACATAATCAATTTAGAAAAAACGCTGCCGCTGTATCTCGATGCGGTAAATGCGCTAGGTAAAATCGCAGCTGATCGCGGCAATATACTTTTTGTCGGCACCAAACGTGCTGCACGAAAAATCATGTCTGAAGAAGCGAAACGTTGTGGTATGCCATACGTTAGTCACCGTTGGTTAGGTGGTATGTTGACTAACTACAAAACAATTCGTCAATCAATAACGCGCCTGAAAGAACTGGAAGAAATGTTTGAGAGCGGTGGTTTTGATCGTTTAAATAAAAAAGAGCAGCTAATGCTGACTCGTGAGATGGAAAAGAAAGAAAAAGTTCTTGGTGGTATCAAGGATATGAAGGGCCTGCCAAATGCAGTATTTGTTATCGATGTAGGCCACGAAGATATCGCTATTAAAGAAGCTAATACTTTAGGTATTCCGGTATTTGGTATCGTGGATTCAAATAATTCACCAGATGGCATCGATTACGTTATCCCTGGTAATGACGACGCGATTAAAGCGATTCAGTTATACGCACAAGGTATTGCAGATGCTGTTATCGAAGGTCGTGCGTCTGCAGTTGTTCAGCGCCAGGAAGAGCCAAAGAAAACAGCACCTAAAAAGGTCGCAGCAAAACGTAAAGTAGAAGTTGCAGAAAAAACATCTGTAGAGGAAGCACCTGTCGAGGAAGCACCTGCAGAAGTAGAAGCTGAAACAGCTGTTGAAGTTGCGGCTGAAGAGACAGCTGAGGCGGCTCCTGAGAAGGCAGCAGCCCCTAAGAAAAAAGCAGCGCCTAAAAAGAAAGCTGCAGTAAAGAAAAAAGCTGCGCCTAAAAAGAAAGCTGCAGTAAAGAAAAAAGCTGCGCCTAAAAAGAAAGCCGCTGCTAAAGATGCTGAATAAGGCGTTAATTTAATATTTTTAAAAAATTTTATGTAAAGAGGTAACTGTGATGCAAATTACAGCTTCAATGGTTAAAGAACTGCGTGAACGTACAGGTTCAGGCATGATGGAATGTAAAAAGGCGCTGCAGGAAGCAGAAGGTGATCTCGAAGCGGCGATCGAGAATATGCGTAAATCTGGTTTAGCAAAAGCAGATAAAAAATCTGGACGTATTGCTGCAGAAGGCCGTGTCGTAATCGAAATCAGTGATGATGGAAAATCTGCGGCCGTGGTCGAAGTTAACTGTGAAACAGATTTCGTTTCTGGCGGTGATGATTTTCTTGGTTTCGTAACAGCTATCGCTAAAACAGCTCT
Source organism: Gammaproteobacteria bacterium (assembly GCA_030637945.1). Taxonomy (GTDB): domain Bacteria; phylum Pseudomonadota; class Gammaproteobacteria; order SZUA-229; family SZUA-229. The sequence goes on along the minus strand of DAOWFN010000090.1, from coordinate 30,088 downwards.
GGCAAACCAACCAGCGGACGTAGCTGCCTTATCAGAGATGACGCTTGATGGATCTTCTGAAACGATCGAAGAAGCGCGAAAAGCTAAAATTGCTAAAATCGGTGAAAATATGCAGCTACGTCGATTCGAATTGCTGACAACGGAAGATGGAAGTTTTGGTAGTTATCTACATGGCACTCGTATGGGTGTACTCGTAGAGATGACAAATGGCAATGATGAGTTAATCAGAGACATCGCTATGCATATTGCTGCTAGTAACCCGCTCTGTGTAAGTGAAGCAGATGTGCCTGCCGAAACACTCGAAAAAGAAAAGGAAATATTACGAGCACAGGCACTGGAAAGTGGTAAGCCTGCCGACATCGTTGAGAAAATGTTGACCGGCCGTGTCCGTAAATATCTTGCTGAAATTACCTTGCTGGGTCAGTCTTTTATTAAAGATCCAGATAAGACGGTTGAGACATTGCTTGCTGACGCCGACGCTACAGTCAATAATTTTGTACGTTATGAAGTAGGCGAAGGCATCGAGAAGAAACAGGAAAACTTTGCTGAAGAAGTAATGGCACAGGTAAACAGTTAGGTTGAAAACAGCCTTGAAAGTAGAAACAGGGAAATTATTAAGGAGTAGCTTTTTTAAATGAGTCGTAATATGTATAAGCATAGTGCCTGCATAGATGGCTTGTATGAAGACAGCATGTACCTATTTGCACGTGAGATAGGCGGTACTCTTTAAAACTAAAGACCGGGGGACATCTCCCGGTTTTTTGTGTGCGGCTAATAATTATAAAAATATAACAGGGCTAAGAGTGCTAAGCCCATTATTGACGAAGCTATGAACAGGAGTAAGACATGACGGTCAACTATAAACGCGTATTGATAAAACTTAGCGGTGAGGCCCTGATGGGTGATCTTGATTATGGCATCGATGCTGATATGTTAGCGCGCGTTGCAGCAGAAGTAGCTGAAGTTGTTAACATGGGTGTCGAGGTGGCGTTAGTCATCGGTGGTGGTAATATTTTCCGCGGTGCTGGATTGGTGCAGTCAGGCATAGACCGTGTCACGGGCGATCATATGGGAATGCTGGCAACGGTAATAAATAGCCTCGCCATGCAGGATGCGCTCGAAAAGCAGGGTATGACTTGCCGTGTTATGTCAGCGATCAAAATTAACCGGATGTGTGAGGAATATGTGCAGCGACGCGCGGTCAGGCATCTTGAAAAAGGCCGGGTGGTGATTTTTGCGGCTGGCATCGGCAACCCATTCTTCACGACGGATACAGCGGGTTGTTTACGCGCTGTTGAGATCGGCGCGGACAGTGTTCTCAAGGCAACAAAAGTTGACGGTGTTTATGATTCTGACCCGGTGAAAAATCCAGACGCTGTCCGTTATGAAACGCTCTCTTATGATGAAGTTCTCGAAAAGAATTTACAGGTCATGGATGCTACTGCAATTGTCTTATGTCGTGATAATAATTTACCGCTACGGATATTTAATTTAAATACTGCTGGCGCACTACCAGCGGTAATGAAAGATAAAACGATCGGTACTACGGTCGTACTCAACTGATGTACCTAACTAAAGATTTTACGGGTTACGGTTTTTCCTGGCCCGCACTGAAAGGAGTGAAGTAAGTGATTGACGATATTCTTACAGACGCAGAAACACGTATGGGTAAAAGTGTTGACTCATTACGTAGTGAATTAATAAAGATCCGAACCGGACGTGCACATCCAAGTTTATTGGATCAAATAATGGTGGATTATTATGGTACTGATACGCCGATAAATCAGGTTGCTAATGTGACGGTAGAAGATTCTAGAACACTTGCTGTGGCACCCTGGGAAAAACAGATGGTCGCCGTGGTCGAAAAAGCAATCATCAATTCAGGACTGGGTTTGAACCCGTCGACTGCAGGTAATCTGATCCGTATTCCGATGCCGCCATTAACAGAAGAACGTCGTCGCGAACTGGTTAAAGTCGTAAAAGGTGATGGAGAAAGCGCCAAGATAGCTGTTCGAAATATCAGACGTGACGCCAATAGTGACTTTAAAGACCTGTTAAAAGAGAAAGAGATATCCGAAGACGAGAGTCGACAGGCAGAAGATAATGTCCAGAAACTGACAGACAAGTTTGTCGCCAGTGTCGATGAAGTTATTGCAGTTAAAGAAAAAGAGTTAATGGAGATTTAGGCAACCTCTGGTTGATCAGGCCAATGAGTGACGATTTAACGAACATTGAACAAGACTCGGCACAAGTCTTGCCGCGCCATATAGCAGTAGTGATGGACGGTAATGGCCGCTGGGCTAATAAACGCCATCTGCCTCGTATCGCTGGCCATAAGGCGGGTGTTACTGCGACGCGAAAAATTGTAGAAAATTGCGCAAAGAACAAGATTGAATCACTGACTATATTTGCATTCAGCAGTGAGAACTGGAATCGTCCTGAAGCAGAAGTAAGTAGTTTAATGGCCTTATTTGTTAGCACCATCAGCGCTGAAGTAAAAAAACTACATAAAAAAAATGTTTGCGTTAAGTTCATCGGCGACCGTTCTCGATTCTCCGATAAACTTCAGAGCAGCATTAATGAGTCTGAGCAGTTAACAGAAGGTAATACGGGTTTGCATTTAAACATTGCTGCAAACTATGGTGGACGATGGGATATTGTTAATGCCTGCAAATCGCTCATCAATAAAGTGAAAAATAATGAAGTATCTATACAGGAGCTGGATGAAGATCTGTTTGATTCATTTGTGTCCTTGAACGATCATGCGCCACCTGATCTATTTATTCGTACTGGTGGTGAACGACGGATCAGCAACTTTTTAATATGGCAGTTGGCGTATACAGAGTTGTATTTTGTTGACACATTATGGCCTGATTTTTCTGATGAACATTTCGAGAGTGCACTAAGCTGGTTTGCGGGAAGGCAGAGACGTTTTGGTAAAACCGGACAGCAGATAATGAATGAGCAGTTACCCGAAAAACTAAAATCGATTTAAATTGATTTGAAATAAGAATTATTATTAAAGATGTTGTATCAACGTATTTTAACGGCAATACCACTAGCTGCATTTGTATGCTGGATTATTTTTTTCCAGCCAACATCTGTTTTCTTTTACTTTGTATTATTTATCGTCCTGATTTCCGGCTATGAATGGGCAAAGTTATCTGGTGTGCAGGCTACTTATTTCAGGGCCATATTTTCTGTTGTCGTCACTATCGTTACATGGTCTATAGCGCAATACGCAGCTGATTATATTGACTGGACTATATACGTATCCGTGATGTGGTGGTTCAGCATTACTTATTACCTGAAATTTGCCCGACCTAAACCAGCAAGCTCGACTTTGAAGATCGACAAATTACTTGTCGCTTTTCTCGTGTTGCCAGCTGCGGCATTCGCCATGCAAAAAACGCATTCGATATACCAGGGTGCCGACTGGTTATTCTATGCCTTGTCTCTGGTTTGGGTTGCAGATATAGGCGCTTATTTTTCAGGCAAAAAATTTGGTAAAAACAAACTTGCGCCTCATATCAGTCCCGGTAAAACAAAAGAAGGTCTGTTTGGTGCTGTCGTTGCTACTTCACTTTATACGCTGCTCGCGAGCTATTATTTTGACATCGCTTCAGAAGTAGCAGTCCTGCTGGTCCTGTTATCAGTGATCGTCACTTTCATATCGGTTAGTGGAGACCTGTATTTCAGTTTTTTAAAGCGTGAGGCAGGTTTGAAAGATAGCGGCAACATACTGCCCGGCCATGGTGGTATGTTAGACAGGGTCGATAGTGTGTTGGCTGCAATGCCAGTGTTTATTGTTGGTTTTAACTGGTGGATCCATCCTAACGTATTATGACGGGATCAGAGCCATTACAGGTCACATTGTTGGGTGCGACAGGCAGTATCGGTACGAGTACGCTCGACGTGATTGGTCGGCATCCTAATCGTTATACTATCTATGCATTAACGGCGAATACAAATGTTGGTGCGATGGAAGATCTATGCGTAAAGTGGTCGCCGGATTACGCAGTGATGAGCGACGAACGATCAGCCAAAGATTTAGCTGATAGATTTCAGGGCAGGGATGTTAAAACACAGGTATTAACCGGGGAAGCCGGATTATTGCAGGTCGTTGAACGGGATAGTGTTGACTGTGTAGTGGCGGCTATCGTTGGTGCAGCTGGACTTGTGCCAACACTGGCGGCGGCTAAATCAGGTAAGCGTATTTTGCTGGCAAATAAAGAAGCGCTGGTGATGTCGGGGAAATTATTTGTCGATACAGCGAAAGAAAATAATGCTGTTTTGATGCCGGTAGATAGTGAGCATAATGCTATTTTTCAGTGTTTGCCAGATTGCCTGACTACACACCACTCATCGGTTAAGATAGCGAATCAGGAAGCTGAGGTTGGTATAGAACGAATTTGGTTAACAGCTAGCGGTGGGCCGTTCAGGTCGTATTCAGCTGAGCAGCTGCATGATGTTACGCCAGAGCAAGCGGTTAACCATCCTAACTGGGATATGGGTAAGAAGATTTCGGTTGACTCTGCAACATTGATGAATAAGGGTCTGGAGTTAATAGAAGCTTATTGGTTGTTCGACATGGATATTGCAAACATCGATGTGGTCGTACACCCGCAGAGCGTAATCCATTCTATGGTGACTTATGTAGATGGTTCAGTGCTGGCACAATTAGGAAATCCTGATATGCGGACACCTATTGCACATGCATTAGCATGGCCGGAAAGAATAGAGTCCGGGGTTGAACCACTGAATATATTTGATGTCGCACAACTTGATTTTGAACAACCGGATCTGGATCGATTTCCCTGTTTGCGATTATGTTATGAAGCGATAAAAATGGGTGGGTCTGCGACGATAGTGTTGAATGCCGCTAATGAGATTGCTGTTGCTGCTTTTCTTGATGAAAAGATTGGATTTACTGATATTGCTGTTCTAATCGAAAAGACACTGGATCAGGCAGTTATTACCAAAGACGTTAGTTCACTGGAATTAATTCTTGAGGCAGATGCAATGGCAAGAACAATAACGAATAAATGCATAGCAGAAATGCATTAACAAAATAATTAGAAACTATGAGCGTTATACATAATATCTTTTTTTTCATCCTTGCAATTGGCGTACTCGTCACTTTTCACGAGTTTGGGCACTACTGGGTAGCGCGAAAAGCCGGCGTAAAAGTCTTACGTTTTTCTGTTGGCTTTGGTAAACCGTTATTAAAATGGACCAGGAAGACAGTAGAGGGTGATCAGATTGAATATGTTGTTGCGCTTATCCCACTAGGTGGTTATGTCAAAATGCTCGATGAGCGTGAAGGCGATGTGTCTGAGACTGAAAAAAGTCGTGCTTTTAATAATCAGAATATCAGTAAACGAATAGCTATTGTTTTTGCTGGCCCGGCATTTAATTTTATTCTGGCTATCTTCTTATACTGGCTTGTTTTCATGATGGGCACAACTGTAGATCGTCCATTTGTCGGTGAAACGGAAACAGGGAGTATCGCTGCCAGTGCAGGATTTGAGATCCAGGACGAGGTGTTGCTTGTCGGTGAAACGGCGATTAATTCCTGGAATGAATTTCGCCTTGAGATACTCAATCAAGGACTCGATGGCGGAACACTTGACATCCATGTTCTAGCGACTGACGGTAACGAATATACACGCGCACTGGCATTCGGCGATATGCATCTACTGGCAGACGAGGGTGATATATTTACTCATATAGGTTTCTCACAATGGTGGCCGCAGTTAAGTGTTGAAATTGGCGGTGTTATAGAGGGAAGTGCTGCTGAAGCTGCAGGTCTGCAAAAAGGCGATGTAATACTGCAGGCAGATAAAGTAGAGATTACACAATGGAAATCATTAGTTGACGCTATACGTAAAAAGCCTAATAAATCAATGGAATTCATGGTGTTACGTGATAATGATAAGACTATTGTTAATATTGTGCCGGGCACTCGCAAAACAGATGATGGCGAACAGGGTTTTATTGGTGCGTATCAGCATGTACCTGAAGAAGTACGCCAGCTACTGGTTACGCACATCGAATACTCACCGTTTGAAGCGGTGTCAAAAGCAGTTGTGAAAACATGGGATATGTCGACGCTGACGCTCCGGGTTTTGTGGAAGATGGTTTCAGGCGAAGCCTCACTATCAAATATCTCTGGTCCGATAACGATAGCAACTTATGCAGGCGTTACAGCAAGTATTGGATTAATTTCATTTATATCCTTTCTTGCAGTTATTTCAGTTAGCCTGGGAGTCTTAAATTTATTGCCAATACCGATGCTTGATGGCGGGCATCTTTTTTATTATCTGATCGAAATAATCAAGGGCTCACCAGTCTCTGAGGCTTTTGAGCTTAGAGGGCAGCAAGTTGGCATAGCAATTCTAGCGGTGCTAATGAGTGTTGCCATATTTAATGATATACAACGCCTGGTTCAGTAAAGGGTTAGGAGCCTCTGATCGATTCATGATTCAATATTTAAAAACGTTACGATTTTTCGTTACAGGCCTCTCTGATAAGGCTGCTATCAATAGTGGTTTGTGTCTTGATTTGAGATGCTCTGCCTTCGCATCTGAATAGCTCAGAATTAATTAGAGAACCCTTTAGTAGCTGTATGTCACTTATTATTCGCATCATCCGTGATACTCACCCCTTCGGGGCTTGCGTGATAAATCGTTCCAGACGATTTATTTGTTTATTTTTTGCTTTTATCCTGCTTAACAGTGTTTGTCTATTACCGGCAAATGCTGATTCATTTACTGTCAGCGAAATAAAAATAGATGGCCTGCAAAGATTGCCTGACGGTACTTTGTTAAATTACCTGCCGATCGTCGTGGGTGACCCTATTGATGATAACCAGATAACCTTCTCTATAAGTGAGTTGTATAAAACAGGTTTTTTTGCCGATGTAAGATTTTTACGAGACGGTGATGTGCTCATCGTCAGAGTGAAAGAAAGGCCATCGATTGCAGATGTGCAATTTTCAGGCAACTCGGATATCGAAGATGATGCACTAAAAGATGCCTTGCTTGATATCGGTGTCACTCGCGGACAAATCTATAACCGCTCGCTGCTTGAAAAATTAACGCTTGAGCTCGAACGTGTTTATTTTAGCCAGGGTAAATATGGCGTAAAAATTGATACGGTGGTCACTGATCTTGATCAGAATCGTGTCGATATCGAAATCACTATTTCCGAGGGCCAGGTAGCCCTGATCAAACATATAAACATCGTTGGTAATGATGTTTATGATGATGACATCCTGTTAGATGAGCTAGAGTCTGGCGTGCCATCAGGCTGGGCATTGCTCTCATCAGCGGATGAATATTCAAAGCCAAAATTAAACGGTGATCTTGAGAAGATCCGTTCCTATTACCTTGATCGTGGTTATATAAAGTTTTCGATCGAGTCCACTCAGGTTTCTCTAACGCCTGACAAACAAGATATCTACATCACAATAAATGTTTCTGAAGGCGACCGCTACAAGATATCATCATCAGAATTAACGGGCGAATTCGTCGTTAATCGACAGACCATGAAGTCGCAGATGCTTACGCGTCAGGGCATGTATTTTTCACGTAGTTTGATGACCAACAGTAAAAAACGTCTTGAAAGCCAGATGGGACGAATCGGTTACGCTTTCTCTGAAGTGAAAATAACACCGGTGATCGATGATGACAAGAAAGAAGTCGCGCTGACTTATCATATGGTTCCAGGTGAAAAAGTTTATGTTCGCCGCATTAATATATATGGTAATGATAGTACACAGGACAAAGTATATAGGCGAGAGATGCGTTTGATGGAGGGGTCGATTCTGGCCAGCGATTTACTCGAACGCTCAAAGATACGTATCCAGCGATTGCCGTTTATCGAATCTGTTGATGTAGAGACAACACCTGTTCCGGGGTCGAACAATCAGGTCGATTTAAAGGTGTCGGTCGTCGAAAAACTGGCAGGCAGTTTTAATATCGGGGCAGGGTTTTCACAGACACAGGGCCTGTTATTCAATGTTGGTCTGACACAGGAAAACTTATTCGGTACGGGTAAACGATTATCTGTAAATGTTAATACAGACCGTGCGAACACTATCTATAGTGCGGCCTTTACTAATCCATATTACACGCTTGATGGCATCAGTCGCTCTCTAAGTGTTTCGTTTCGTGACAGAGATGCCTCGGAAGAATTGATTAATAACTTCCAGACTAATTCAGGTGATGTAAATATCAGTTACGGTGTACCTTTGTCTGAGTTTAATACATTAAGCCTGGGTTATGGTTTCAGCCATATTAAGATCACACCATCGACGATCAATCCATCACGGGATGTTCTTGATTTTATCGCAGAGCATAATGGTGAAACTGCCTATAATAGCCTGACCTTAAATGCCAGTTTTTCACATGACACCAGAAACCGTACAGTCTTTGCGAATGCTGGAACACAGCATACGATTGCGTCTAACATGACCATACCTGGAAGTGACCTTGAATATTATAAGTTAAGTTATATCACAAATACCTATTTCAAAATAACGAGCGCGACGACCCTGTTATTACGTTCTAATCTCGCTTATGGTGATGGTTACGGTAAAACATCTGGTTTACCATTCTTCGAAAGATATTTTGCTGGTGGAATAAGAACAGTGCGTGGCTATGAATCAAACTCATTAGGGCCACGTGATTTAGTGGAGACTTCTGAGGATTCAGGCATATTTGAGCGTACAGGTTCAGCTATCGGCGGTAATATGCGGGTAACTGCTGGCGCAGATTATATATTTCCTATACCATTTGTAGAGAAACCACCGAGTTCTGTACGTCTGAGTGCTTTTTTAGACATAGGTAATGTGTTTTTACAAGGCGTACCTACTTTCGATGCTGCTGAGGATGCAACCGGTTTTCAGCTTGATCAGTTAAGAAGTTCGTACGGTATGTCACTGGTGTGGATTTCACCCATTGGCCCGTTAAGGTTTAGTTATGCTCAGACGATCAATGATGCAGCAGATGATGATCTAAGGGCATTCCAGTTTAGTATTGGTTCATTCTTCTAAGGAGAAAAATAAAGTGAAAAAATTAGTTGTAAGTTTATTAGTAATGGCGGCTTTGGTATCAGTAAATGTTAATGCCGCTGATCTAAAAATTGGTGTGGTGAGTGTTGAAAGAATTTTGACTGAAGCGCCACAAGTTGATGCCGTAAATACATCGATGTTAGAGAGATTTGGCGAGAAGCGTGATGGTTTGCAGGCGTTAGAGAAAGAAATTACCAAGATGCAGGAAAATTATAAACGCAATGAACTGGTAATGACAGAAGATAAATTAAATGATCTGAAAAAAGAGATCATTGGAAAAATTCAAAAGTTAAAACAGACAGAAGCCCAGTTATCTCAAGAAGTAAGCACAGTAAGAAACCAGGAACTAGCCGTGTTGCAGCAACAGGTTAGGGGTGTTATCGAGGCCGTTGCTAAAAAGGGCAAGTATAGCCTGGTATTAAGTGAAGGCGTTGCCTATGCCGATGATAAGCATGATATTACTGATCAGGTGCTTGAAAAAATGAAAGCTGCGTTTAAGAAGAAATAGTTTTTAGTTAACAAAGTTATGTCGATCAAACTTTCCGAGCTTGCGCAGAAAATAAACTGCCGTCTTCAAGGCGAAGATTGTCTGATCGATAATGTTGCTGATATAAATCACGCAGGTGACGGTGATCTGGTGTTTATATCGAACGTACATTATAAGGACGCTTTATCTTCAACGAATGCCTCAGCTGTTATCTGTAAAGAAGAATGGTTAGATGGTTGTAGCTTATCTGCATTGTTGACGGATGATCCAAGGCTCGCTTTTGCTAAAGCGGCTACTCTATTAAATCCAGTTGTCAACGAAGACCAGGGTGTTCATCCAACAGCCGTTATAGCAAATGACGCTGATGTTGATGCCAGCGCAATACTTGATGCAAATGTTGTGGTCAAAGCAGGGGCTAGAATAGGGGCTAAAGTCTATATCGGTGCAGGTACCATTATCGGAGAGAACGTAAGTGTTGGAGAAGGTTCGTATCTGAATGCTAACGTGACGATCTATCCAGATTGTATCATCGGAAATAACAGCATATTGCACTCAGGCGTGATCATTGGTGCGGATGGCTTTGGCTTCGTAAGAGACAAAGATACCTATTTTAAAGTGCCGCAATTAGGACGGGTACGTATCGGGAACGATGTTGAAATCGGTGCCAATACGACGATCGACCGCGGCGCACTCATAGACACGGTTATTGGTGACGGTGTTAAACTCGATAACCAGATACAGGTTGGACACAATGTCGAAATTGGTGACCATACGGTAATCTCTGCCTGCAGCTGCATCGGTGGTACAGCTAGGATTGGAAAATTCTGTCTCATCGGTGGCAATGTGGGTGTACGCGATAATATAGAGATTACCGATAATGTTATGATAACGGCGAGGACATTTGTTACTGCTTCTATTTCAAAATCGGGCTCTTATTCTTCAAGCACGCCGATAGACGACACGGCTAACTGGCGAAAAAATGCGGCGCGTTTTAAGCAGTTAGATGAAATGTCCAGACGCTTGCGTAAACTTGAGAAAAAGCTGTCATCTGTTAATGATGATTAACTAGTTAGAACCGGGGTAGTGCAGTACAATACTGCACGTGTAAGTATATAAAATAATAAATTCAGCATTTGCAGTGAGATCAACAGCGGCGATGCAAACAGGAGAGTTCCATTGAGTGAAATGTATATCGAAGAGATAAGAAGGTTTCTTCCGCATCGTTATCCTTTTTTACTGGTTGATCGTGTCACAGAGTGTACGCCTGGCGAATCGATCACTGCCATAAAAAACGTTTCTGTTAACGAACCGCATTTTACAGGGCACTTTCCTCAGCAGGCTATCATGCCAGGTGTCCTGATAATCGAAGCGCTGGCGCAAACAACGGGACTACTAGGCTTTCGCACCATGAGTGAAGAACCCAGTGATGATGTTCTCTATATGCTGGTCGGTGTTGATGGCGTGAGATTTAAACGTCAGGTCGTGCCTGGCGATCAGTTGGTTTTGAAAGCTAAAATTGAGCGGCGTTCAAAAGTCATCTGGAAATTTTCGTGCGAAGCTACCGTTGATGGTGAATTGTGTACGGCAGCAAATCTTTTGTGTGCGGCTTCGCCAAAAGAAGAATGATGGCTTAGGGTAATAATTACCGATGATACATCCACAGGCAATTATTGATCCATCCGCGAAGATTGCAGATGATGTCAGCATCGGTCCGTTTACCGTTATTGGAGCCAACGTTCAGATAGATTCTGGTACCACAGTGGCACCTCACGTGGTCATAAATGGGCCGACCAGGATTGGAAAAGACAATCGGATCTTTCAGTTCGCTTCTGTTGGTGAAAAGCCACAGGATTTAAAATTTAATGACGAACCGACAGAGCTTATCGTCGGTGATCGAAACACTATTCGTGAATATGTAACTTTACATCGCGGTACACCTACGGGCGGTAATGTAACAAAAATTGGTAACGATAACTTGTTCATGGCAAGCAGCCATGTTGCGCATGACTGTATCGTCGGTAATCATGTGATCCTGGCGAATGCGACCGCTTTAGCCGGACATGTTATCGTTGATGATCATGCGATTCTTGGTGGTTATACAACGGTGCATCAGTTCACACGCATTGGTACTCACGCTTTTACAGGGTTTTCTACCGCCATCGATCGCGATGTCTTACCCTTTTTTATAGTAGCGGGTAATCGAGCACGTGCGGTCGGTATCAATAAAGAAGGTCTAAAGCGTCGTGGTTTTTCTACCGAAACGATTCGCGCATTGCAGGCTGCCTTCAAACAGCTGATCAAGTCGAGTTGTTCTCATAAGGTGGCATTAGAGAAAGTCGAGGAAATTGCTAAGCAGGATGAGAATGTTCGGATGATGCTGGATTTTCTTGATGTTAGTGAACGTGGATGGATTAGGTAGTTATCAATATACTGTAATACCCTCATTTAACGTCCGTCATTCCGGCATGTTTTTAGCCGGAATCCATGTTTTTCTCGTTCCCATGCTCCTGCGTGGAAAAGCATAGTTTCGTTACCTTTACATGTCAGGTAACGAAATCAAAACTCAGCCAACTTCCAAATATCAAACGCCGGCTCCTCATAAGGATGACTATGCCGCATAGCCTGAATGGCAATTTTGATTAAGTCGTCAGCACAAACTAGCTCAATTTTAACCTCACGAACCTGCTCAATTTGATCGATCGAACCTATCGCAGGGTTACTGTTCTCAAGTGGTCGAAATTGCCCGATACCATCAGTCTGCCAGCAACAACTATCATAATTACCAATCCGGCCAGCACCAGCGTCGAACAAGGCTTGTTTTACTTTTTCCACAGAGTTTTCAGGGACATAAACGCAGAGTTTATACATAATGATTCCTGTTCGGTGAGCTTGAAATAGCTTAGACTATCACCATTATAATAAGAGTAAATATTTAAGGAAACGAAAGATTATGAGTGGTGGTATTCAGCTATCGTCTGAGATGATTTCAGACATCAAAAACGTTATTTCGAAACATGATCCAGCGGCAGATAATGATCTATATTTCATGCAATATTTATCGGCTGTGACAGGTTATGTATTAGCGCATCAGGATCAGCCGGGTGTGGATAAAAAAGCACTGCTCGGTGATCTGAATCACTTTACCGGACAGGTGCTGGATCAAGTTGAACAGGATATGAAACCTGCTGAAGATGCTTTTGGTATCTGGAAGCCGGGTGACAATTGATAGAGCCAGGTTATAAGTCACTATGGAAATAGATTTCTGGTTAGAACGCTGGGATAAAAATGAAATAGGGTTTCACCAGCAGGCGGTAAACCCGTATCTTGTGTATTTCTATGGGACAAAGGGTCCCGCTGTAGAGCAACGCGATAGATTAAAAGTCTTTGTGCCACTATGTGGGAAGAGTAAGGACATGCTGTGGTTATCACAGAGTGGTTATAAAGTTTTTGGTGTTGAATGCAGCGAACGCGCGGTTAAAGACTTCTTCGAAGAGAACGCATTAAATTACAGAAATGCAAAGAAAGATGAGTATGCCTTATATCAGGCAAACGGCCAGACATCTTTGATCGAAATCCTTCAGGGTGACTTTTTTGCCTTGCAACAAACAGATCTGGATGATGTTACTGATATCTTTGATCGCGCCTCACTGGTTGCATTACCGGTAGAACTACGTGAAAAATATGCGAACAAAATGGCCGAATTACAAAAGCCAGGAATTCGTAGTCTGTTAGTAACACTCACTTATGACCAGTCAGAAATGAATGGTCCTCCATTTTCAGTGTCAGAAGAAGACGTCAATAAGTTGTATTCAGATAACTTCACAATAGAGAAGTTATGTTTTAAAGATATTATTGATGATGAAACGGGCTTTAAAGATCGCGGATTATCATCGTTGGTAGAAACTGTTTATAAGCTTGTACGTAAATAAAATTATTAAATAAAAATTATTAAGCAATATCTTAAAGAGAGTTAAGTATTCTATGCCAATAGTAAATCCTACAGCTACAAGCAATGACGCCAACCAATCTACAGGCAGTGCCGTCAACCATCATCCGGCATTTAAATGGGTGCGTAGCGAACGAATCGATTCTCTCAACCTGACGCTGCAGGAATTTCAGCATACAAAAACAGGTGCTTTGCATTATCATATGGAAGCAGAAAATGCAGAGAATGTTTTTTTAGTCGCATTTAGAACTGTGCCGATGGATTCGACAGGTGTCGCGCATATCCTTGAACATACCGCTTTATGCGGCAGTAAAAAATATCCGGTCCGTGATCCATTCTTTATGATGATCCGTCGTTCGCTTAATACATTTATGAATGCGTTCACCAGCAGTGACTGGACAGCTTATCCGTTTGCCAGTCAGAATAAAAAAGACTTTAATAATTTATTGGATGTTTATCTTGACGCTGTATTTTTCACTCGTCTCGACGAGCTGGATTTTCTGCAGGAAGGGCATCGCGTTGAATTTAAGGAAGCCAGTAATACCGACAGTGAGCTTGAATATAAAGGCGTCGTGTTCAACGAGATGAAAGGTGCCATGAGTTCGCCGGTCAGCGTGTTATGGCAAGAAGTCAGCAAGTACCTTTATCCGACATCAACTTACCATTACAACAGCGGTGGTGAGCCACAGGATATCCCTGATCTATCCTATCAACAATTAAAAGATTTCCATCAGACTCATTACCACCCGAGTAATGCAGTGTTTATGACGTTTGGTGATATCCCCGTATTCGAGCATCAGGAAAAATTCGAAGAGCAATCATTAAAATTTTTTGAAAAACTGGATGTCACTATTTCAGTTAAACCGGAAAAACGCTACCTGGCACCGATCGTAATTGAAGAGGCATATGCCTATGATGTGGTTGGTGAAGAAAATTCTGATGAAAAAACACACCACGTAATGAGCTGGTTGCTGGGGCCATGTACCTCACTTGATGACATGATGAAAGCTAACCTGTTATCGCAGGTGCTCTTAGATAATAGTTCATCACCATTACGCCAGGCGTTAGAAAAAACAGACCTGGGTGCAGCACCATCACCATTGTGCGGCCTGGAAGATTCTAACTATGAGATGTGTTTCCTGTGCGGTATAGAGGGAAGTACAGTTGAAAAGGCGCAGGCTTTTGAAAAGCTGGTTTTAGACGTGTTAAATGATGTTGCCGTTAACGGTGTGGCACATGAGAAGGTAGAAGCCGTTTTGCATCAACTGGAACTAAGTCAACGTGAAGTGGGTGGTGATAGTTATCCTTTCGGTCTGCAATTAATCCTTAATGGTTTGACTGCTGCAATCCATAGAAGTGATCCTGCATCATTGCTCAATCTTGATCCGGTTATCGAATCATTGCGTGAAGACATTAAAGATCCAGAATTCATCAAAAACCTGGTCCGTGATCTGCTACTGGAAAATCAGCATCGTGTTCGATTAACACTGCGGCCGGATGAGAATTTAAGTCAGCGTAAAGAACTTGCAGAAAAAAGTCATCTTGCAGTAATAAAAACTGCGATGAGTGAGACTGATAAACAGCAGGTGGTCAAGCGTGCTGAAGCATTAGCGGAACGTCAATTGCAGGAAGACAATCCTGAGATCTTACCGAAAGTGGGCCTTGATGATGTGCCTGCTGAAATTAAAATACCTGAGGCAACGAAACAAAAAATAGCAGATGCCGACTCAACAATTTATAAACAGGGTACTAACGGCCTTGTTTACCACGAAATTATTTGTGAACTACCAGAATTAAATGAAGCTGAATTAGCGATATTGCCTTATTATTCTTCTTGCATGACCGAGCTGGGCTGTGGCGATAAAGACTATTTGCAAATACAGGAATGGCAATCCAGTGTTAGTGGTGGTATTCATTCGCACTATAGTATCCGCGCTCATACGGATAACGAGCAAAAAGTTCGTGCCTACTATCTGCTTTCGGGTAAGGCTTTGCTTAGAAATAATAAAGAACTTGCTGAATTAATGTGTGAAACATTAAACAATGTTCGTTTTGATGAAACCGAACGTATCGCTGAATTACTTACACAGATGCGTACTCGCCGTGAAAACAGTGTGACTGGTAACGGTCATAGTTTGGCGATGACGGCGGCAGCGAGTGGTTTTAGTCCGGTAGCACTCCTTAGCCACCAATTCAGTGGTCTTGAAGGGATCAGGTCGATTAAGTCTCTAGACGATTCTCACGCTGATAAAGCTGCTATAAAACAAACAGCAGAAACATTTGCATCTATACATGAAAAAATCAAAGCAGCAGCAAAGTCATACATGCTGACGCTTGAAGGTGACAAAGTTGATGAAGCCTTAGTGGGATTTGAAGATGTGTGGCAGCAAAAAAGTACAGAGTCCAGCGTTCCGTTTACTTTGACTGAAATAAAGCAGCAGACAAAACAGATGTGGGTTGCCAATACGCAAGTTAACTTTTGTGCGAGGGCATACCCAACTGTAACGATGGAACATGCTGATGCAGCGGCCCTGTCGGTACTCGGTGGCTTTTTAAGAAACGGTTATCTACATACTGCAATTCGTGAGCAAGGTGGCGCATACGGTGGTGGCGCAACGCATGACACTAATATTGCCGCGTTTAAGTTTTTCTCATATCGTGATCCTCGTTTGAGTGAGACTCTGGATGATTTCGATAATGCGATAAGCTGGATGCTTGAAAATAATCATGAAGACCGCCAGCTTGAAGAAGCGATACTTGGCATTATCGGTAGTATGGATAAGCCTGGATCACCAGCCGGTGAGGCGAAATCAGCATTCCACAATGAACTGCATGGTCGAACGAGAGAGAAGTTGCAAAGATTCCGCCAGAATGTACTCGGAGTTACGATCGATGACTTAAAACGTGTGACAGAAACCTATCTTAAAAATGGCGAGCCGAGTACAGCTGTAATTACCAGTGCAGCGACGCATGAAGAAGTCGGTGATCTGGGCCTGAAAGTCATCACATTGTAGTTGTGGTTTGTTAGTAGATATAACGATGCCAACTGATAAAACAGTTGGCATTTTTTTGCCCAGGATAATTATGGTTAATAAATTTTTCGATCAATTAAGATTAAAGCATTCGCAGTAAATAAAAAATTATTATGTCGCTGAATAAAATAAGTCATATTCACCATACAGATTTATCTCGAATATTACCGGATGAGCCAGATGCCGGGCGGCGAATCATGCTTGATAAAAACATTCTTATCCTCGTGTTATGTATTTGTATGATATCTGCTATCGGGTCTGCACTGGGTGTACGTCATATTGTTGCTATGCAGTTTGATGTGGATAGGGATACCGAATACATCATGACCAACAATGCTGCGCTGCTATTTCAGCTGCGCCAAAAGATAAATAACAGGTTTCAATTAATTAAATAAAATCAATATAAAAGGTAATCACAATGAAAGTCGCGTATATTTTTTCTACACAAGGACACTCGGTTTCTTACAAACTCGGAAAGATGATTCTGCCTCAACTTGAGGATGATGCTCATGGTGTCGAGGTGGTTGGCATGTTCTTCTTTGAAGATAATGCTTATGTTCTACAGCAAGGCAATCCTATCGGTGAACGCCTGGCAAAAGTCGCTGCCGATAAAGGCATGCTATTAATGGCATGTGATCAGTGTGCCTATGAACGTGAAATTGAAGACAAATTAGTCGATGGTGCGACCATCGGATGTTTTCCAAACTTATATGGTGCTTTATCCGGGAACATGCCTGATCAGGTTATAACGCTTTAATATTTCTCCCGTTGCTCGAAATGACAAACAATTAAGTACGCCTGATGAATATTTTATATATCGGTTCTTCAGGCGCGTTATCGTTAACCCCATTTAAAAATCTCTTGTCGTCAGAACATCTAGTGACAGCAGTGGGTGTTTTTAATCCGGTAGTTTTAAAAGATAAAATTATTGCTATAGAAAATGATTCGTTGGCACTGGCGGCTGGTCAACAAAATATTCCACTGATTGATTTATCGCAAATGACAGAGTTGATTATTGAGCAGTGTAAAGAAGTGCCGGTCGATGTAATTCTGATGTCTTGTTATGGTAGACGTTTACCAGAAGAAGTGGTCGCTATGGCGAGAGAGGGTTGTTTTAATCTACATCCTTCATTATTGCCGCAATATCGTGGTCCTGAACCAATATTCTGGCAGATGAAACACTATAGCGTAAAAGGCGTTACCTGGCATCATGTGACGGATGACTTTGACGCGGGTGACATCGTAAAGCAGAGAGTTGTTCATTTAGATGATGGTGCCAGTTTTTTAGAGATTAACGCTACGCTGGCTGAAGCCGGTACTGAATTGATGATGGAAATGTTATCTGAACTGTCTGAGAGCAAACTCACCCGTGAGATACAGCTTCCTGAGCTGTCTAGTTATTATCCTTATCCGGTCGCAGATGATTTTGTTGTTGATCTATCGTGGTCAGCACAGCACATATTCAATTTTATGAGAGCGACGCAAGCTTTTGGTTACCCTTATCGCTGTCAGATGGGCGTGCACAGTTATTTACTCGACAAAGCTTTAGGTTACGATAACAATGGTCATCTGCAAGAAGCTGAAGTGAAGGGGGACGTGCTTAATATACCCTGTAATGAAGGTGTTTTAACAGCTACTTTCACTGCTAAACTCTAAACTAATTTATTCACAGGTTCTCTTAGTATGTCAGATCAGTATCAACTTATCGAAACGCGGTTGCAGGAAAAGCTTGATAATGGCACGACACGTTGTAATTTATGTCTATGGCGTTGCAAGATCGGCCATGGGCAACGTGGCTTCTGTCAGGCGCACGTTAATCGTAATGGCACATTGTATAATTTGTCTTACGGGATTATTTCAGCGATCGATATCGATGAGATCGAGGCCAAGCCGGTAAAACATTATCGTCCTGGTACGAAAGTTATGTCCGTCGGCAGTTACGGTTGCAGCTTCCGTTGTGATGGTTGCCATAACCTTGAGATCTCATGGGGCACTGAAACCCTGGATGAACTGGCCAGGGGGCAATCAAAGGAAGCCTGGATCTCGCCGCAAAAACTTATCGATGCGGCATTAAATGCAGGTGTTCAAGGCATCGCTTTTACCTATTCAGAACCTGCAGTATGGCTGGAATATGTGCTTGATGCGTGTGAGTTGGCGCACAAGGCGGGCTTGTATACTGTTTACGTCTCTAACAGTTTTGTTACGGATGAAGCCTTAGAGCTCATTGCTGGCAATATCGATGTGCTATGTTCTGACATCAAGAGTATGCGGGATGATTTCTATAGTGATATTTGCAGACCAGCCAGGGTTGAACAGGTGTTAGCTTCTATCAAAAAAGCGCAAGAGCTCGGCATACATGTTGAAACACGGACTAATATCATCCCCGGAAAAAATGACAGCCCAGAAGAGCATTATAAAATCGCTTGTTGGATACGCGATAACCTGGGAACGGATAGCCCTTGGCACGTGACACGCTTTTTCCCGGCCTATAAACTCAGTCATATCCCTGCAACACCAGAACACATGCTGTTCGATGCGGAAATACAGGCGAAACGTGCGGGGTTAAACAACGTTTACGTGTATAATGACAAAGGTTGTGACTGTGCGACGGAAAATCAGCCGATCGAGGTTTACTTAAACAGTACCGCGGAAGAGTTAAACCAGATCAAACAATGTGCGGCGAGTTGCTGTGGTGACGACGGTGTATTGTTGAAAAAATATGAAGAGAATAGTGTAGAGGTTAATGATGGAAAATAAAGTTCAATGTGTAGTGCTAAAAATTGAAGCAGAAGCGATGGACGCACCACCACATCCCGGTGATCTCGGTCAGCGTATCTTCGAAAATGTGTCAAAAGAAGGCTGGAAACAATGGCTGGAAAGATTGACAACCATTATCAATGAAAATGGTTTGAATACGGCCGATGCAAAAAATATTGAACTTATCGAGAAACACATGGCTGGATTTTTTTTCGATGAAGGGGATTACGGTCAGGCACCTGCTGGTTTTAATGCCGGCGGTGGTGGTAAGAAATAAGCATAGATTGCTCACCCGTCTAAGCTGTCATGTCTTTTCTCTTCGTAGCCATCTTTAAATAGGTGTTTTATATAATTAAAGGTCGATCAATGGTTTTAGTTCTGAAACCTTATTCCAGGAAATCGTTCGCTATAACCGTAAATGCAGTGCGGACACCTTAACGTGATATTTGATCAAGTTAAGCTCCTTCAGTAGTTTAATTTCTGATAGTTCTTCCCTATTTTTGACTCCATTTGAAAGCTTTTGATTTTATCGCGGAATGAAAATATATTAAATGTTAAATTGGTTCTAAAATCCCTTCATTTTCCCTCATTTTTACGTTATTGTTACCCACAATATTTAATAATTCCAGCCACCTGGGTTGGCGTTCTTTTACTCAAACACTAATAACAACACGATATAGGGGAATATAAATATGGCTGACCTTTTTTCTGATGAATGGATGAAAAGCTTCATGGATGCATGGAATAACGAACCGGCATTGTCTGGTGCGCTGGCAAAGATCGATTTCAATTCGGTTATCGGTTATGGTTTTCAGGGTGATGCTGGCCCTACAGGTGTCATCACTGTAGAAAACGGTGTAGTAACGGCAGCAGGCGCTTACAATGGTGAAACACTGAGCTGGGACATTCGTGCTAAACCGGCAAGTTGGGAAAAATGGTTAAACAAGGGCATCGGCATGGCTGGCCTCGGCATGGCCTATACAACTGGCAAAATGAAATTTGTCGTTGGTGACTATTTGGCAATGGTGAAAGATCCACGTATGGCTGGTCCTTTTATCAAAAGTTTCGGCGTTATGGGTACTGTTTAAGAAGCAGATTCACCATAAACAAATTCTTTCAGAAAAAGCCGCAGAATTAATTCTGTGGCTTTTTTTATGCCCTTAATTTGGACTTAGAGCAGGGCAAACATTTCTACTGTGTTTTTGTGTCTTCTTTAAAAAAATCTATGTTTTAGGTGATTTTAAATATTGGTGCAGTTACAAATCTAAGCAGTGCATAAGCTTCACGAATTGCAGATGTAACCTGTTCCGGGGATCTTGCACTGGCGAAGATATAACCTAGATATTGATTACCTTCAGGCAGAGGGACAAGTTCATGTCCCTCACTAATGATAATATCAATGTTATCGATGTGTTTTATTTTATTGGCTTCTAATAATCCTTCAACACGTTTTAATAAACCTTTTTGTTTTACTGGAATCATCATGACTGCACGTGCCTGTTCAGGCATGTTTACTTCTACTTGCTGTCCGATGGATAGCAGCACAGCGAGTTCCTCAAGGTTAAAGTTTTCATTATCTAATATCCTCGCACAGTCACCACCGATGGTTCGTGACGCGATTTCCAGGATCCAGACTTTGTTGTTCTTATCTATTCTGCACTCCGCATGAATGGCGCCGGTTACCAGGCCATATGCCTCGCACGCTTTTTCGATTACCTGTTTTATATTCTGTTGGAGATCAGGGCTTAAAGATGTAGGTGTAACGTAGATAGTCTCTTCAAAATACGGGCCTATGAGTGGATCAGGTTTATCAAAGATAGTGATGCAATTGAGAAAACCAGCTTGCAGGTAACCCTCAAACGCGATCTCAACGCCGTCGATGTAGTCTTCTATTAATACATGCGTTTGTTCGAATTCACTTTGTGCCGTTGCAAGAATAGAACGCAAGCGTTCGCAGGCGATTAGAAATTCATCTTCATTATCGCATCGTATAACACCGCGGCTTGCTGACATATTCAAAGGCTTAATAACACAGGGCCAGGGGAGGCCAGCGCTCTGTTGTTTTATTGGTAACGCTAAATCGAGTAAACAATGAATAGGGACGTGACAGCCGGCCAGGCTTAGCTGCGCACGTGCCAGGTCTTTACGATGTGAGTACTGTGCCGCTACAGGCGGATTGTGCGGCAAATGTAATGTTTTGGCAGCAAGTGCGGCCAGTGCTACGGTTTGATCATCACTGCCAAGTATCCCTGAAAAAGGTTTGTTCGCATTTTCCTTTAAAATTTCGTTGAGAACAGAATCGGGATCATCGAAATTAACATGAATTCCGTCAGCAACTTCGGTGACAAGAGAATGTTTGCCCTGAGATGCGATAGTTACTTCCAGGCCAAGATTTTTTGCTGCTTTTATATAAGGTGCTATGCGATAACTGTTATGGTGCGAGATAAGCAACAGGCGCTTATTATTGTCATGATGCTTCATGATTATTTTTTACATTTATCTATACGGCAAATAACATCGTGGAACCTGCACCTAATCTTGTAGGAGCGGAATCTCGTTCCGCGATGACCATGCAGGTGATGCCAAATAAAAAAGGGTGAGCTATAGCTTTATAACTCACCCCTTCATTTATATCTGGCAGTGTAACTTACTATATTCGCTAGCCGCAGCCACCACCGCCAGCGCCACCACAACCTCCGCATGAACCACCGCTGCTGCTGTTAGCAAAGACGTTTTTGAAGACAAAGCTGGCATTGGCGCCTTCGGTTTGATAATCGATCTCTACGCCCTCAAGAAAACTTAGAGCGACTGCATCAACGTGAACTTTCAGACCATCTTTCTCGAGCGTGGCATCAAATTCTGTAGGCTGGTCAACAAAAGTCATCCCGTAAGACATGCCGCCACAACCGCCACCAGAAACAAATATCCTTACTCCATTTACACCATCTTCACTTTCGGTGAGCGCAAGTAGTTGTTTAACGGCCTCATCAGAAACGTTAATCTGATCGGTCAGCTGTGTATTAAATTGAACTTGAGACATAAAAGCTCTCCTATAATTAATTGAATCAATGACTACATGGTAGCATGAAATAGATATAAATTCATCGTCTTGTCTATATAAAATCACAGTAAGAATGTAACGTAACTCTTTGAATTATATGTTTTAAATTGATAGTGTGGTTTACGTTTCTTACGGGTGTGTTTTTAGTCGAGTAGTCTATTTGTCAATGTCTGATTATGCGGGGTTCTGGCGGTGAAATAGTGCATAGAGGCTGGGCACCAAAATCAGGCTGACAAATAAAGAAAAGCTCAGCCCCCAGACAATGACAAAAGCCAGCGGCTGTAACATCTCAGAGCCTTCGCCTAAACCGATGGCCAGTGGCATCATGCCAAACACGGTGGTCAGGGTTGTCATCAGGATAGGGCGTAACCGTAAAGCGGCAGCATTTTTTATCGATTCGATCAATGAATCATTTCTTTCACGCTCTATCTCGATCTGTTCGACAAGCACTATGGCGTTGTTTACTACGATACCGGTCAACATGATTAGTCCTAACCAAACGGGCATAGATATAGTCATATCAGCATTGATCAATAAACCAATGGCTACACCTGTCGCGGCGAATGGAATGCTGAGCATAATAATCAATGGATTTAATAGTGATTCGTATTGCACTGCCATTACTACAAACACCAGGAAGATCGAAAGGAATAAAACAATAATGCCCGTTTTTTGGCCTTCCTCAAGTGTCTTGTTGGTATCGTTGTCGTACAGCACATAGCCTTCAGGTAGATTCAGCTCAGCCAGTTTAGACATGGTTTCATCGAGAACTTTATTTTGGTCTGCATCAACGTCGTAAGATGCGGAGATTTCGACGATACGCTGTTGCTGGCTTCTGACAATCCGACTGGCTGTTGCTTTACGGCTAACATGTGCAACATCACCAAGTCGAATCGCATTACCATTTTTGTAATCGACCATCAGGTTCTGTAATACGTTCGGGTTATAACTATTTTCACGTGGTAGACGCATACGAATATCGAAATCTCTATCACCTTCGATGTAATTACTGATAATCTGCCCGTCCAGTGCAATTTTTAATGCTTCTCCTATAACAGAAGCATCCACGCCAAATTCTGCTGCGCGTTCTCTATCGATACGAATATTGAGTTCTTCTTTCACTTGCTCATAAGAATGAGTGAGGTTGCGCAAGCCGGTAATCGGTTCCAGTAGTTTGGTAGCCTGATCACCAAGCTCTCTTAATATATCAAGGTTATTGCCACGAATATGGATACTGACATCATCACTGCCCCTGGTTATATGTAAACCGCGGACCCCGGCAACACGTAGATGTACTTTAAAACCGGTCAGATTAAGTGTTTCAATTTTTTTTCTGATCTGGTTTGACCATTGATCACTGCTGGTAGTGCGTTGGTCGGAAGGTGTGAGCTGTACTGTTATTGAGCTGCGATTACTGTTCTCATACTCAGAGCGTCCAAAAACAAAACCGCCGGCCGTTGTAAACAAGGTAAGTACTTCAGCCTGCTGTAAAAGTAGGTCTTCGATCAGGTCGACGGCACTGTCCATTTCTTCGAGCTGCATACCGGGGTCACCGGTGATCGATATAGAAATTTTACCCTCATCGACACGGGGAAAATCGATACGTTTAGTTTCATTAATCTGGTAGATGGCGAACACAAAAAGCAGGCAAAAAATGACAAATGTTTTTGCCGGGTTCATTAAAAACTTGTCTGAGTTATTGTGATATTTTACTTTAATAAAATATATTAACTTGCTGATATTATTCTTTTTTATTCTTTTATATTTGACTTTAGCGCCGAGTGCAGGAACCAATGTAATAGCAACGACGAGTGATGCCAGCATGGCTGAAGTGATGGTGATAATCAGATCCTCAAATAACATCCCTGTCATACCGCCAATGAAAAGGAAGGGTAATAGTGCGCCAAGGTTGGTGCTGGTTGATGCAACGATTGGGCTGTTCACTTCGATAGCGGCGTTGATGGCATCTTCATTGGATGTGTTTCCTTCAGACTGATGCCGGGTGATATTTTCCAGCATCACGATGGTGCTATCGATGAGCAGGCCCATACCTAGTGCCAGGCCGCCGAGTGTCATGATGTTTAAGGTTAATCCCAGTGACTGCATGATGATAAACGTGACCATAATGCCGATCGGAATTGCGGTACCAATAATAAGCGTGCGTAATATGCTGCCTAGAAAAAGGTAGATAATAATCATTGCCAGCAGTGCGCCGCTGCCCGCAGCCAGTGAAGCATTATTGATCGCATGTCTGACAAATATGGACTGGTCATCAACAACCGCTATCTCGATATCATCAGGGATGGCTTTTTGTGATTTCAGGTTTGTTAACCGATGTTTAACTTCATCGACCACGGCAACCGTGTTCGCATGCGGCTGCTTCTGAATCGAGAGTTTAATACCTGGGATTTTATTTAAGCGAATGCGTAAACGTTCGTCTTTATGTTTATCAACTACCTTGGCAACATCATCCACGCGGACGGTGTCATCGATATCATCTATTTCACCTGATGCTGCTATACCACTGGTCTGCAATGGTAGTTGTTTTAATTCCTGCAGTGAACTAAATCGCCCCTCAGCACGTGTCGTTATTTCTTGACGTTTGGCAAACATCCTGCCGCCAGGTGAATCTGTGTTCTGTTGTTTTATCTGTTGCGCAAAATCCTGTAACGAAAGACCGATATTGGCGAGTTTTTCCTGATCAGGAATAATATGTATTTCCCGTTGCAGGCCACCGCCAACCTCGGCAGAAGCAACGCCGGGTAAATTTAAAAACCATTTTGAAAAGGTGTAATCCGCCCAGCTTCGTAGTTCTACGGAATTGAGGGTGTTGGAGCTGATGATCAATTCCATAACGGGGATCTGAGCCGGGTCGCGTTTGTAGATGACCGGCGCATCATCGTTGTCTGGTAAAAAACGTTTGGCACGGTCAAGTCGGATACTGGCATCACGTAATGCGTTATCTATATCTGTGCCGTAAGGGAAACTTAAGTCGACCGCACTTCTGCCTTCTTTCGTTCTTGAATCGATGGCGATAGCATCTTCTGTAATCGCCAGCTGTTCTTCCAGCTGTCGGGTTACGCGGTCTTCCATTATGCTGGCGGGCACGCCCTGGTCGACGATGCGAACAAGTACCTCGGGAGAGATGATGTGCGGTAATAAATTGATGCCGAGCTGTTTAAAGGAGAATAGGCCGAAGATAATAACAGTGAGCGTTAACATGGTGACACCGACCGGGTGGTGAATTGACCATGCGGCAAGGCCGCCAGTGCGGAAACGTTGTTTCATAATTATTTGTTTTCTTTCGCAGCAGGTTGTTGACCCTGTCTGTTTTCAGAGTTGGCAACCTCAACTTTTTTGCCTGTACGTAAACCGAGAAAACCGCGACTGACAACACGGTCGCCAGCAATTAGATCAGATAATATTTCAGCTACCGAAGCAAATTGCTGGCCCTGTTCAAAAAAGACTTTTTCCACAATGGTTTCGTCACTATCATTTTTGGTCACACGGTACACGTAGGCACCTTCTGGTTCATAGTGAATGGTGTGTACTGGGATAATGAGCCGATCCGTTGCCGTCAATTCTATTTTGGCACGAGAAAATTGGCCGACAGTCGCACCATCGGGTACCGGTGAAAGTAATATCTCTATAGTTCCTTTGTGTGTGCTGGCATTGATCGTCGGATGTATTCGCACCACTTTGGCGCTATATTTTTTATCGCCAAGTGCGTCGATTGTCACCGTTACTGCCTGATCTTTTTTAACCAAAGGCAGCCAGCGTTCTGCGAGACTGGCTTTTAATCGTAACGCGGTCGGGTCAATAATAGTGTGAATATGTGATTGCTGTGCCAGCATATCGCCTGGCTCATATAAACGTTTGGTGATCAATCCATCAATTGGCGCTTTAATGCTGGTGCGTTTGAGGCGGGTGAGCTGACGCCTCTCTTCGGCGATAGCCAGATCCAGCTCGGTGTGTGCTCTTGCGACTTCTTCTTCAGTTGAGATCTTTTTTGGCAGCAGCTTTTTTACGCGTGAAAGGTCAAGCTTTGCCTGTTCTCGTGAGGCTTTGGCTTTGGCAACATCGGTTTTTAATAATTCGTTGTCTAGCTGGACCAGTAAAGTGCCTTTTTTTACGACATCACCTTCATGATAGGGTAGTTTGGTAATGCGTCCACTCTCCTCATTGTATAGACGGATTTTTGTCACTGCTTCGAGAGTTCCGGATACGGTCTGGGTTAAAGATACCGGTTTATTCTCGACAGTAATTACTTCGACACGATGAGTGGTCTGTTGCGCCCTGTGTATATTGCTTTCTGTGTTACTCGTACTATCACAGGCCGGCAGGATTAAGCTGCCAAATAAGCCTGTCAATAACGGCACATATAATTTTATTCGGCGAGATTGTTTTTTCGTTATAATCATGCACCGAACTTTAACCTAAACGGCTGTAAAACTACACCAGAGAAAGCTATTCAGCATGATGCATCGGCCAATAAGTAAACCTCACGGTAACCGCAAGGATTTTCAAAATATCAAACGTTTATTTCCCTATATCTGGGATTTTAAGGGTCGTGTATTTTTTGCTCTATGCTGTCTTATCCTTTCCAAAGTCGCTATTGTGGGTATGCCGCTGGCATTAAAGGAAATCGTTGATGGCCTGGACAGTAAACAATTATTAGATAATGCGACTCTTGCTTTGCCGCTTGTGCTACTGCTGACATACGGTGCTTTACGTTTGATCGCCAGCCTTTTTAATGAACTGCGTGATGCAATCTTTTCTCGCGTACGCTATCATGCGATGCGCGGTATCTCGTTGCGTGTCCTCAAACACCTGTATTCGTTATCTCTGTCATATCATCTCGACAGGAAAACGGGTGGCATCACGCGTGATCTTGAACGAGGCACCAACAGTTTAAGTTCTATATTAAATTACCTGGTATTTAATATTTTCCCCACCGCGGCGGAATTTACCTTTGTCGCCATCATCTTGTTGAGTAAATACGAAGCACACTTTGCAATCATTACATTTGCAACCGTTGTGATCTACATCGCATTTACGTTACTGGTGACAAACTGGCGTATGCATTATCGTCACGAGATGAATGCGCATGAATCCAGAGCAAACAGTTATGCGGTTGATGGCATGCTGAATTATGAAACGATCAAATATTTCACCAACGAAGAATACGAATTAAAAAAATATGATGAAACTCTCGACCAATGGGAAGGTGCCGCGGTAAGAAGTCAGGCTTCGATGTCGTTACTTAATTTCGGCCAGGGCGCTGTAATCGCCATCGGCGTGACATTGATGATGATATTTGCCGCACAGGGTGTGGTCGATGGTCTGATGACTTTAGGTGACCTGGTGCTGGTCAATGCCATGATGCTGCAATTGTTTATCCCGCTGAATTTTCTTGGCATCATATACCGTGCTCTGAAATATTCACTGGCGGATATGGATATGATGCTCAAGTTACTGGATACGGAAAAACAGGTGAAAGATATTGATGGTGCTGAGGAGCTGAAAGTCAGTGATGCTGTTATCCGTTTTGAAAATGTCAGTTTTGATTACAATAAAGACAGAAAAATACTAGAAGATGTAAGTTTTGTTATTCCGCATGGTTATAAAGTAGCAGTCGTAGGTCCGTCAGGTGCAGGAAAATCGACACTGGCTCGTCTGTTGTTCCGTTTCTATGATGTGGGCTCAGGCAATATTTATATCGATGAACAGAATATTAATTCTGTTACACAGCGAAGCCTGCGTGACAATATTGGCATCGTGCCACAGGACACAGTACTGTTTAATGACACCATCGAACACAATATACGTTATGCAAATCTGGACGCTACAGATGACGAGATCAAAAGAGCAGCGCAGCATGCCAATATCCATGACTTCATTACCAGTCTGCCTGATGCTTATCAAACAGTCGTTGGTGAGCGCGGGCTAAAACTATCCGGTGGTGAAAAACAGCGGGTGGCGATCGCACGCGTAATCCTGAAAAATCCTCGCATTCTGGTGTTTGATGAAGCGACATCATCACTGGATTCTCATTCAGAACAGTTGATCCTCAAATCATTAAAAGAAGTCGCGGAAAAACATACCACGTTGGTTATTGCTCATCGCCTGTCAACGATTATCGATGCCGACAATATTATCGTATTGGATAAAGGCAAGGTCGTAGAAGAGGGTACGCATCAGCAGTTATTGGAAAAACATGGTTTGTATGCACATTTGTGGAAATTACAGCAGGAAGAGGAAGCGGGAGAAGTAATATAGTTATGCGAGAAGTTATATTAAAATCCGAACCCGTTGAGCTCCATAAAATCTTAAAATTTGAAGGTATGGTTCCCAGTGGTGGCGTTGCAAAACTGGCCATTGAATCAGGCGATGTTCTGGTTAATGGTCAGGTAGAAACTCGTAAACGCAAAAAAATGGTCGCTGGTGATACCATTGAATTTAATGGTGAAACGATCCATTTAGTCACTAGTGATTAATCATATTACTTATTAATAATTAATTAAATTCAATTGTTTAACGCACCTTCATCAACCCATACCTTTATAGTTTCAATTTCTTTTTTTGTGATGCCCTCATTGTCATCTTTATGTAAAATTTTCTGCATGTTGCCAGTCCGGCCTTCTATCAACTTATTTAATATGCTTCGGCGGCTGTCACCAGCGATAATAACTGGTCCATAAATTGTTCCTTGCATTAATGAATCGTAAGTCTCCATTGTCAAACCGGTCGTTCTGTATCCATAACCGTGAGGAGCTGTATGACATCCGTTACAATTGCTGTCGATAATAGGGTGGACATCATCTTTGTAACTTACTTGTTGAATCGCGCAGGCAGGTAGGAGGCATGTCAATGATAAAGTAATATAATGTCTGAACACAGCATTATCACATACTTGAATTAGCTGATATATCGCATGGCAGGTCATCAGTATTTTTTACGGCGTTTGCAAATTCAAAGTTATCATTCCACTCTCTTGCTTCATTAATACGGGCAATATGCTGGACTCGCGAAAAGGTTGAGCTGAATTCTTCACGTAAGTTTTTGATGACCATATGTGTGCCGAGTAATGGCGGGATAAAAAAATCGGGTTCAAAAGTTGCCTGATAGTTTAGGTGAGTAGTATTTCCGTTGGGTTTGATTTCCCAGGTGGCCTCACCGGAACGAAAATCACTCATCTCCGGTACAATTCTGGTGTGTATATTGCCTGATTTTAAGATACTGACTTCTTCAACTCGGGCAACTTCTTTGCAAAACAAAGGCATACAGCACAGCACAAGTGTTTCTACCTGGACTTTGTTGTCGGCAGAGGGTGCTAATATTTTACTCTCGATAATGGAATCACTAAGACGATAGATATGTATGTAGTCGGTCAATACATGTCTTACATGTTCGGCGCTGGCGTCAATTTCAGAAGTAATGCTGATGTGATAAATGCCGTTTTCTTCGAATACGTTGACGTCGTTGAGGAAATCAAGAGCGGTGCTGTATTGGAAAGGCACAAGGAGCAGGAAGACGATTAGATATGTTCTTATCGCCTTTATGATATGAAGTAATAGCCCCAAAAAACCGTACATACAGGACATTCTAGTCCCCCATTTGCGAGTAGCGCGGTCGGCTAACTCCACCCCTGCCAAACCGTGTACAGTTACAGGTATTAAATTATAAGGATGTAAATCTTAGAATCAATGTAATGACGATAGTGATTTTT
>DAOWFN010000136.1 GCA_030637945.1 Gammaproteobacteria bacterium | reverse complement strand
TTCTCCGCTCATCGCTGATACAGCAACGACTATTTTATCGCCAGTTCGCGCGCGTGCAGCGACTTTATCAGCAACATTACCTATTTTTTCGATAGTGCCTACCGACGTACCGCCGTATTTTTGAACGATTAAAGACATGTGGTGTAAATGTTTAAGTTAAGCCGCTGTAAAAGGAAAGAGTATATAAGTTTTCGCTAATTCTGGCAATGAATCAATGGTTTAGAAAAACATTCACCCGAAGATGTCCGCGAATATTATCTTTCGTTGTTGTCATCTTGAACGATAGTGAAAGATCTTAAATATTTGGATTTACACAATGGTAGCGTAAAAAAAAGATCCTTCACTATCGTTCAGGATGACAAGACTTTTGCTTTGATTTTTGCATTTGCGTATATTCGCGTTAACTTGTGGAAAATTATAAACGACTTTGCAACCAGGCCTTTGCCGCATCCAGCGCCTGTGGTATTGCCGCAGGATTCGAACCGCCCGCCTGCGCCATATCCGGTCGACCGCCACCTTTACCGCCAACCTCTGCCGCCGCAACATTCACCAGATCACCCGCTTTTATTTTTTTGGTTAAGTCTTTGGTCACACCCGCAATCAATTTCACTTTTCCCGCGTCTTCACTAGCAAGCACGATTGCAGCAGAACCCAGTTTGTTTTTCAGCTGGTCCAATGTGTCACGTAAGGTATTACTATCTGCGTCGTCTAGATGTGCAGTCAATATTTTAACGCCGCCAATATCTTCTGCCTGGCTGGATAAATCACTGCCTGCCTGAAAAGCCATTTTGCCTTTTAACTGTGTGAGCTGTTTATCCTGTTCTTTTAGTTTTTGAATTAACTGTGCCACTTTGCCGTTAACTTCGTCGCGACTGCTCTTGAGTAGCCGTGCGAGTGAATCCAGTTGCTGATCTTTTGCCTCGACCCAGTTAACCGCAGCCTCACCCGTTACCGCTTCGATACGTCGAACGCCTGAAGCGATACCTGTTTCCGCGGTAATCTTAAAGAAGCCTATATCACCGACGCGATTGACATGAACACCGCCACATAACTCTGTAGAGAATGATTTATCATTGAGCTGATCGCCCATGGAAACAACACGTACGACATCATCGTACTTCTCACCGAACAACGCCATGGCACCGCTTGCTTTTGCCGCTTCCAGTTCCATTTCATCTGCTTTCGCTTCACTGTTACCACGGATCTGTGCATTAACTATTTTTTCGATGGTTTTTAGTTCTTCAATTTTTACCGGTTCAAAGTGCGCGAAATCAAAACGTAATTTTTCTGCATCAACCAATGAGCCTTTTTGTGATACATGATCACCGAGCACTTGCTGTAATGCTGCATGCATTAAATGTGTTGCTGAGTGGTTTCGGCTGATCGCTTTACGGTTTTCAAAATCAAATTCTGCGCTAAGTTCATCACCTTTATTGATCGAACCTTTTTTTAATTCACCGAGATGCAGAACACTCTTCCCCTGTTTTTGCGTATCTTTTACGATAAACGTTGCGCTCGATGATGACAGTATTCCGGTATCGCCTACCTGACCACCCGACTCACCATAAAAAGGCGTTTCGTTTAACACCACGATCCCTTGCTGACCTTCTGCTAATACATCGACTGAATCAGCTCCTGCAAACAGCTCTACGACAACAGCATTTTGTTTAACCTGATCATAACCAGTGAACACCGATTCACATTCAACCTGTACATCTTTGTTGTAGTCCACACCAAACTGACTGGCGCTGCGGCCGCGTTCGCGTTGCGCTTCCATACAGGCGTCAAAGCCTGCTTCGTCAATTTCAAGACCACGCTCGCGTGCGATATCTGCTGTCAGATCGACGGGGAAACCATAGGTATCATAAAGTTTAAACAAGGTTTCACCGGTAATCGTTTTATCCTGCAGTTGTTTTATATCTTCTTCAAGAATCTTCATCCCATGATCAAGCGTTTCTGCAAAACGTTCTTCTTCCATTTTCAAAATGCGTTCAACATTGGCTTGCGCTTTGACCAGTTCAGGGTAAGCATCACCCATCACCTCGACCAGCGGCTGCACCAGTTTGTAGAAGAACAGACCATCCATACCTAATTGATGGCCATGGCGGCAGGCACGGCGAATGATACGTCGCAGCACATAACCACGACCCTCATTGGAAGGCACGACTTCATCTACACATAAAAATGCACAGGAACGAATATGGTCTGCGATAACGCGTAATGATTTGTTTTCCAGATCAGTTGTATTGGTTACTTTTGCAGCCGCTTTGATCAGATGTTGAAATATATCGATATCGTAATTGTTATGCACGCCCTGAAGGATGGCTGCAAGACGCTCCAGCCCCATACCGGTATCAACAGACGGTGCAGGGAGTTCATTCATCTCGCCATCAGCGCTGCGGTTATACTGCATGAAAACCAGGTTCCAGATTTCTATATAACGGTCACCATCTTCTTCCGGCGTGCCCGGTGGCCCGCCCCAGATATCTTCGCCATGGTCATAAAAGATTTCAGTACATGGGCCACAGGGGCCAGTGTCACCCATCGCCCAGAAGTTATCGCTATCGTATTTCTTGCCGGGTTTATCACCGATGCGGCTAAAACGATCTACGCTGACACCTATGGTATTAAGCCATATA
This sequence comes from Gammaproteobacteria bacterium, assembly GCA_030637945.1. Classification (GTDB taxonomy): domain Bacteria; phylum Pseudomonadota; class Gammaproteobacteria; order SZUA-229; family SZUA-229. The sequence goes on along the minus strand of DAOWFN010000136.1, from coordinate 1,332 downwards.
TCTTCCGCTTCGGCATCATCTGCATAGACGGTAACCCAAAGTTTTTCAGCGGGCAGGTCTGCGACTTCGGTTAAAAATTCCCAGGCGTATTTAATCGCATCTTCTTTGAAGTAATCACCAAAACTAAAGTTGCCCAGCATCTCGAAAAAGGTATGATGACGTGCGGTATAACCAACATTCTCTAAATCATTATGTTTACCGCCAGCGCGTACACAACGCTGACTGGATGTTGCACGTGTATAAGCTCGTTTATCGCGTCCTAAAAAGACGTCTTTGAACTGCACCATGCCGGCATTGGTAAACAGTAAGGTAGGGTCATTTCCAGGAACTAATGAGCTGCTGCTAACAACCTCATGCCCCTTATCTTTAAAGAATGTGAGAAATGCCTGCCTTAATTCTGCGCTTGTTTTCATCTTATAAGCTACTTTAAGTATAATAATTAAATTATTGATTTAAATAAATATTATCTAATCTCTCACAATACGATATATTGCATCAAGAGCGAACCCGCGATATTGCAGAAAACGTATTCGTTTCGCCTTATCGTTATAATCAGCGATGGATTTATTTTTATATTTTTTCAGGTATTGCCGCTCTAACGTTTGTTGCCAGCCTTCATCCTCTGCCTGCAAATAATCATCAACAATACTTTCCTTTACACCGCGCTCATTCAACTCTATTGAGATACGGATCGGGCCAAATCCTTTCAGCTGCCGCATCCGGATATAAGCTTCAGCAAATCGCTCATCGGACAACCAGCCACCTTCCTGCAACTCGCTAATCGTCTGAGTAACTTCCTCTTCATCAAAATCACGCTTCAGCAGCTTGTCACGAATTTCGAACGCAGAATGTTCGCGTCGTGACAGCAATCTTACAGCAACAGATTTAGCACTCAAGAATCATATACCTTCAATCATATAAAAAAAATCCCGCGTTGCGGGAGTTTTATACAAACTTTTCAAAAAGTTCTGTCATTCTAGATAATAGTGGCCGGTTAAAATATTAACACCTGCATCGCGGAACAAGATTCCGCTCCTACAGAAATTAAATAACTCGTAGGAGCGGAATCTTGTTCCGCGATTTCTATGCGAGTCCGTCACCACTCAAACTTTTAAAAACGTATCAAACGATACTCTGTCATCTTGAACGATAGTGAAAGATCTTAAAGTTCAGTATTCAAGATCCTTCACTATCGTTCAGGATGACAGAGTATCGTTTGATACGTTTTTAAAAGTTTGAGTGGTGACGGACTCGCGTAGAAATCGCGGAACAAGATTCCGCTCCTACGAGTTATTTAATTTCTGTAGGAGCGGAATCTTGTTCCGCGATGCA
>DAOWFN010000180.1 GCA_030637945.1 Gammaproteobacteria bacterium | reverse complement strand
CCTTTCCGTAGATTTTTTTCTCTGCCGGTATTCATCCAGGAAGTGTTCAGTGAGAGTAAATACGATCAGTGCAATAAAAAACTCAGCAGCAAAACTTAAGATTTCATAGGTACTTTCACTAACTACCGGGCGTGTGGCTAATAAACCCCATAAATTACCGAATTCTTGAACTTCAACCTGGTTTTGTACGACCTTCCCGGCTAGCATTGCCATGCCAAGACCTGCTGCATTATCGAGTACGGTTGTGCAACATCGTTTAAACCAGTTTTGTTTGTTATGTATTTTTACTATTTCATGACTAATACAAGATGAGCTTTTATGGATGTGTGGAGCAAGTTTTTCCTTATATACTTTCACTCCTAATAAGACACATTTCTTTGATTGAGGAAGAATCAGCTTAACAATCACCTGTATGCATTTGTCACTGCTCCTGCTGCACAGGTTTTTAACGATGGGTAGATAACTGGTATTTTGACCTGTTGTTACATCTTGTGCCATGACGTTCATCTCGCCTATCGCCCATATAATATGCCAGAGCAATATTATCGGGCCGTGTTATTTGGATTACCGATGATTTGGTCATTTAGAATCTAGTTTGGTGAATTAGCAGCTGATTTAATTGCAAAAAATGTTGACTGTTAAGAAAAAGCGGCTCTATGCAACAGAAGCATGAAGTGAATAAAAACCTTCGATGACACTAAAACCATAGGCTATCTGCTTATCGTCAAACTCTTCACGGTAACAGATACGTCCGAGTACTTCCTGTGAACGATCATCAGGAAAACGTAACAATACCTGTACCCTGTCTTCGAGTTCGAAATTTACATCTGAAATAAAACGAAAACCACCTTTTCCTATATTTTCAACATAAAATGACTTTTGAGATAGAAGATCCTGTACTTCACCATTAATGATTAGCACCTGAATACAATAACCTTCAACGGCGGATCTTTCTCTGCTTTTTTTCATCTGTTCCCACTAATTATCTAAGTCACTGATTTAGTATAGTTAAAAATAAAAGATATGTGCTGCGCTGAAAAAGTATCTGATGAACGGTATCGCTATTTTTCAGATTTTTTTGCGTTTATTCGATTTGACTCTCTAAGACGTACTAATTTTTCTTTAATTTTTGTCTCTAGTCCACGCTCGACCGGATGGTAGTACTCTTTTTCACCCATCGCTTCCGGGAAATACGTTTCACCTGAAGCGAAAGCATCATCTTCATCATGTGCGTATCGGTAATCCTTGCCATAACCGATTTCTTTCATAAATTGTGTTGGTGCATTTCTCAGATGTTCTGGAACATCCAGTGATGCAGAATTTCTGGCATCTGTCATCGCTTCTTTGTATGCCGTATACACAGCATTACTTTTTGCGGTAGATGCCAGATAAACAATCGCCTGAGCGATTGCCAATTCACCTTCAGGACTGCCCAGACGCTCATATGTCTGCCATGCATCTAACGCAAGCTGCAAACCTCGAGGGTCAGCATTGCCAATATCCTCTGACGCCATACGCACTACGCGACGCGCTATATATAACGCATCACAACCACCATCGATCATTCGACAAAACCAGTAGAGTGATGCATCGGGGTTACTGCCACGCACTGATTTATGCAGCGCAGAGATTTGTTCATAAAATAAATCGCCGCCTTTGTCAAAACGCCTGAGCGTTTGCGAGGTGACATCTTCGATAATTTTCTGACTGATTTTTTTGCTGGTATTTTCAGGTCCTGGTTCTGCTAAATCACTGGCAATTTCCAGAAAGTTCAAAACACGTCTTGCGTCACCATCTGCGACCTTTGCCAATAACGATAATGACGGCTCATCAATGACCATGTGAAGTTGCTTGAGCTGTTCGTCAGTACTTAACGCTTTTGTAACCACCATTTTCAAATCATCGACTGTTAGTGCTTTTAAGATGTAGGTTTTAACGCGAGACAACAACGCATTATTTAATTCAAATGAAGGGTTCTCAGTAGTCGCCCCAATAAAATATATCGTGCCATCTTCTACATATGGTAAAAACGCATCCTGTTGTGATTTATTAAAGCGATGTACCTCATCAACAAACAGGATTGTTTTGTCTCCTTGAGTCTGCCATTGTTTCGCCTGCGCTATCGCTTCTCTTATATCTTTAACACCGGAAAGTACTGCGGATAAATTAATAAAATGTGCCTGGACGGAGTTAGCTATGATTTTTGCCAGCGTAGTTTTTCCTGTACCTGGAGGCCCCCAGAAAACCATGGAATGCAAGGTTTGATTTTCTATTGCTTGCGTTAAGGTTTTTCCTTCGCCGATTATATGTTCCTGTCCGATAAAATCCGCTAGCAACTGTGGTCGCATCCTGTCGGCTAGTGGCCGATAAGTTTGCACCTTATCTTCTGAAAATAATCCGGCAGTCATGGCTATCCGCCAAAAACATCAACCCCTTCGGGTGGTGTAAATTCAAAAATATCTTTAGGCAGTTTTGAATTTGTTGAGATATCCGAGAATACGATATCAGTTACCTGTTCGAACTGGTCGTGCAGCTGCATAAAACGCAAGCCTTTAGAATCCAGACCGATAACTATTTCGCCAAAATCTGATTCTTTTGTTTTACTCAAAAGTCTTAAACGATAAACACCCGCTTGTTCGTCCAGTGGAGAAACATTAAAGTTTTGATGGAGTGTTGAACTGTCTTCGAGCAATGCCATCGGTGTCGCGGGCAGCCCTTCTGTTTGTTTTTGAACAGTTACCTGCTGCAGGTCTACATCATAAATCCAGATTCGCACGCCGTCAGAAACGATAATCTGTTCGTAGGGTGTTTTATAATTCCAACGAAATTTTCCGGGACGGTCGAGAAAGAACTTACCTTCTGTCTGCTGCAGGACTTCACCTTCATGGGTACGCAAGGTTTGCTCAAAGTTTGCTTCCAGCGTCTGCGTTTCTGCCAGGAATGCTTCGAGATATTCTTCACCTTTCGATGTTTTTTTAGCATCAGCAAATGTATTCACTGAGACAAGTATTAAAAATATGCTTATAAAAAATGTTTTCATAATTGTAGGTGCGAATTCATTCGCACGATTGGGTATCATATGTAATCTCTGCGTGCGAACGAATTCGCACCTACAGGTAATCAACCTTCTGGTGGTGGTGGCGCCAGAACTTCTCGTGAACCATTAGACTGCATGGCAGAAACCACCCCTGCTGCTTCCATCTCTTCGATCATCCTGGCCGCACGGTTATAGCCGATCTTCAATCGACGTTGCACATATGAAATCGAAGCTTTTCGTGTTTGCGTAACAATAGCTATAGCTTCGTCATATAGAGCATCAACCTCTTCACCATTGGCGCCCGCAGGTTTCTCGCCTGGCAATACAGTCGAGTTATCCTGAAGAATCTCTTCTATATAATCAGGCTCATTTTGTTCTTTCAAAAATGCGACGACCCTGTGTACTTCATGGTCATCTACAAACGCACCATGTATGCGAGTTGGCATGCTGCTGCCCGCCTCCATATACAACATATCACCATGCCCCAGTAAATTCTCCGCACCCATCTGATCAAGAATAGTTCGAGAATCGACACGTGACGAAACCTGAAATGCTATTCGAGTTGGTATATTGGATTTAATCAACCCTGTCACCACATCAACTGAAGGCCGTTGTGTCGCAAGTATTAGATGAATACCTGCAGCACGCGCCTTCTGCGTGATGCGTGCGATCAGTTCCTCGATCTTCTTACCGACCACCATGAACAGATCGGCAAACTCGTCAACTACGACAACAATGTAAGGCAAGGGTTTCAATTTTTGTGGCTGCGCACCCGGCGGATGATGGTCAGGGTTAAACGTTGGATCTTCGAGCGGTTTGCCTGCATCGATAGCCTCTTTAACTTTGCGGTTAAAACCGGCAATATTTCTTACGCCGAGACCGGACATCAATTCGTAACGGCTTTCCATTTCACCGACACACCAGCGCAGGGCATTCGCAGCCTCTTTCATGTCGGTAACAACGGGTGTTAAGAGATGCGCTATCCCCTCATATACGTTGAGCTCCAGCATCTTCGGGTCGATTAAGATCAGGCGCACTTCGTCTGGTTTGCTCTTGTATAACAAACTGATCAATAATGCATTAACACAGACAGACTTACCTGAACCTGTCGTACCCGCCACCAACAGGTGAGGCATTTTACCCAGATCAGCAACCACTGGATGGCCTGCGATATCTTTACCTAGACCCAGCGTGAGTGGGGATGCCGAATTATCGTATTCTTTGGACATGAGGATTTCACTTAATGAAACGATCTCACGATGCTCATTGGGAATCTCCAGACCAACACAGGTCTTACCGGGTATAACTTCCACGACGAGAATGCTGGGAACGGATAAGGAACGCGCCAGATCTTTTGATAAGGCTGTAATCTTGCTGGCTTTTACTCCCGGCGCGGGTTCCATTTCGAAGCGGGTGATTACCGGACCGGGGTGGACCGCAACGACTTCAACTTCCACACCAAAATCGGCCAGTTTTATTTCGAGCAATCGTGATAGAGCCTCCAGTGCTTCATTGGAGTAACCCTTCTCATGTGGTTTGGGCGGGTCTAACAGACGTAAGGCCGGAAGTTCAGAATCGCTGGGCGCATCAAATAATTGAATCTGTTTTTCTCTGTCCATGCGCTCAGAGATTTCCACTTTTTTCATGACAGGTTCGATTCGAACATCCTTGGTTCCTCTGGACTCACGCACAGCCTGTTTCACTTTACTGGCGGCAACAACTTCCTGACGTTGTTGCTTAGCCTCTTCACCCGCTTTTTTCACCTGTCTGCCTTCAATAAAAGCGAGAACTTTCTCCTGCGTCCAGTCATAGGCAAACAAGGCAGCAACACCTATCGCATCGATCACACGAAACCATGAAATACCACTAAATAAGGTGATCCCCGCCAGAAAAACGGCAAGCAGAATCAGCGTTGAACCAAGCAGACCCATAGAGCCCGCCATGGCATCGCTCAGCCAGACACCCAAGACGCCACCACCATCGAGTGGCAACTGGCCTTCAACGATAGAGAAATGCATGCTGGTCAGTGCACAACCCATAGCAACAGTGACAAAAAAGCCTGCCCAGCGTATGCCCATTTCGTGATAATCAATATCTTTATCAACTTCGATATGGTTACTGCGAAGGACTAACCAGCCGCTGTAGGCAATTATGATTGGAAAAAGAAAAGATAAATAACCAAAAAGGTTATAAAGAACGTCTGAAAACCAGGCCCCAACGGCGCCCGCCGCATTATTAATAGCCTCACGGGTACCCGTGTACGACCAGCCGGGATCGGCGGTGTCATAGGTAATTAATGCTGTAAACAAGAATAAAGCCAGTGCCATAAGCACCAGCATTGCACCCTCTCTTAGACCACGTTGTAGTTGTGTCGCGATTACTGCACTTTTTTCCGAGTTTTTTATTGTTTTTTTACGGCGCGCTTGTGCCACAGTAACCCCAGTTAATACTTGTAATAGTGGAGGTGATTATAACCCTCATCGGGTCAAATTTGCAGGGGGTAAGCAGTAGAATCCATTACTTACAAAAGTAATCAAGCGTAATCTAATTCCTGCCGCAAAATATCGTCCACGACATCCCCCTGATTGATGGCTATGGCTCTGTATAAAGCCTGAGAATTGACGGATTTCGACAGGCTCAACAGGTCAATAGATGAAGCAGCGAGCTCTGATACATACGGTAAAACTGCAGTTGATAGAGATTGCGACGATGTGCGGGCAACGGTAGCAGGCATATTTGGCACAGCAGAGTGTATAACGCCATTTTCAACATAACATAGCTCTTCACTACTGGTGGCACGGATTCCCTCAACGCAACCACCCTGATCGATCGCTATATCGACAATGACACTGCCTGGTTTCATCTGTTTCACCACAGATTGCTGCAAGACAACCGGCGCACGTCTGCCTGCAAGCAAGACCGCACCGATTACGAGGTCAGCCTGGACACACAACGTTTTAATCACCTCCGGTGTCGATAAAAATGTGTTGATCATCGGGTGCTGCTGCTTCAATCGCTGCAACTTGCTCTCATCAAGGTCCAGT
>DAOWFN010000177.1 GCA_030637945.1 Gammaproteobacteria bacterium | reverse complement strand
GATGCCATGGGTGGAGACTTCGGTCCTGAAGTCGTTATCCCTGCTGCAGCTCATGTAGTAAAAAAATTCAACGATATAGATATTATCCTTGTGGGGGATGAGGCACGTTTACGTGAATGTGCAAAAACTCACGATATAGATATTGATAAGCATTTTGAGATTCAACATGCCTCGCAGGTCGTCGAGATGCATGAAGATCCGCGCCATGCTGTTCGTAAAAAGAAAGATTCATCAATGCGTGTAGCGATCGACATAGTTAAGCAAGGTCGGGCTCAGGCGGTAGTGAGTGCGGGAAATACCGGTGCCTTGATGGCAACAGCGAAGTTTGTTTTAAAAACGCTGCCGGGTATCGATAGACCGGCAATCTGTACAACTATTCCATCTTATGGCGGTCACACCCACATGCTGGATCTGGGCGCTAATGTGGACAGTAGCGCAGAGCAGTTATTGCAATTCGCTGTAATGGGTTCTGTCTTAGCTGAAGCTATAGATAATACACACGAGCCTAAGGTTGGTCTGCTTAATATTGGTTCTGAAGATGTCAAAGGTAATGCACAGGTTAAAGAAGCTGATATTCTTTTGAAGGGTGGATCATTTAATTATATCGGTTACGTGGAAGGGGACGATATATACAGTGATGATGTAGATGTCGTCGTGTGTGATGGTTTCGTAGGTAATGTCTCACTTAAGACGATGGAAGGCGTCGCTAAGATGATAGCGACGATGATGCGCGAAGAATTTAGCAGATCAATATTGTCAAAGCTGGCTGGTTTAATAGCTTACCCGGTGCTTAGTCGATTTAAAAAACGTGTCGACCCGCGTATGTATAATGGTGCTTCGATGTTAGGCTTAACCGGCATCGTAATCAAGAGTCATGGTGGTACTGATATGCTGGGTTTTGCCAACGCGATAGAGATAGCATTGCTGGAAGTAGAAAAATTTGTACCCGATCATATCCGTGAGCGCATGGAGCCATTGTTGAATGGAGTTGATTCGGATAGTGCGGCGGCAGAAACGGGAAAAGCTAAACAGGAGGCAGAAGCGTGAGTTACGCAAGAATAGCGGGTACGGGTAGTTATTTGCCTGAAAAGATATTGACCAATGCGGATCTTGAAGCAATGGTCGACACTACAGATGAATGGATTCGTTCGCGTACAGGAATTGAGCAGCGCCACGTTGCTGCTGATGGTGAATATACCGTTGACCTGGCAGAGAAAGCAGCACGCAAAGCGATGGAAGCTGCCGGTAAGACCAAAGATGATATTGATTTAATTATCGTCGGTACAACGACTGCAGATCGTATATTCCCAAGTACCGCGTGTCTGTTGCAAAAACGTTTAGATATACACGGTTGTGCAGCATTTGATGTACAGGCTGTATGCACAGGTTTTGTTTATGCGTTGGGTATAGCAGATAAGTTCTTTCGTTCAGGTTCTGCTAAATGTGCGCTCATCGTAGGTGCTGAGACCTTATCGCGCATAGTTGACTGGACTGATCGTGACACTTGTGTGTTATTCGGTGATGGTGCCGGTGCTGTGGTCCTTGAGCAGAGTGATGAGCCTGGAATCTTATCTACGCATCTACATGCTGATGGTGAATACGAAGGTTTACTCAATGTAGACTATGGCGTGTCCACCGCTGCTAATCTAATTATTGATGGCTCCGGTGGTATTCAGATGAAAGGCAATGAAGTTTTTAAGATGGCAGTAAATACTTTAGGCCGCATCGTCGATGAAACACTTGCGTTTAATAATATGCAAAAATCTGATATCGACTGGCTGGTTCCGCATCAGGCTAATATTCGAATAATTAATGCGACAGCGAAAAAATTGAAGATGTCGACAGATCATGTTGTGATCACTGTTAATAAACATGGTAATACGTCAGCGGCGTCAGTACCGCTGGCTTTGGATGTGGCGGTTCGTGACGGCAGAATACAGCGTGGTGACACATTGATGCTGGAAGCATTTGGCGGCGGTTTCACTTGGGGTTCTGCGTTAATAAAATACTAAAATTATATTAATAACAGTATGTTACAATATATACTTAATGTTGTTTATATATAAATGCATATCAAAAAATCGTATCTACCTCTCAATGGTAGATGTTCATCAATAGTATTAGTAGCCTGATTTTAACTACAGCGTTGTTCACGGTTGATCGCGCCATTACTGGTGTGGCTTCTGACCCTAAAGAGCCATTTAATACGGTTGCTCTTGCTTCCTGTCAATACTATTTGTAGGCTGGGATAAGCGTAGGCATTCCCGGCGATATCCATGCCTGCAACGCTAACGCTTATGCAGGCCTACATCAGTGGATCATAATTAATATCCTGTCCGCTTTCGACGCGGTTGTTCATCTGTAACTCCCATCCAAAGTCATTTTTATGTAATTGTTTTTTAGCATGAGTGAGTCGTCTCAATGTAGTTCTTGTATTTAGCCGCAAGCTAACCTGAAAATTATTCATCTCTTACATTAATTTAATTTAATATTCTAATTTACTGATTCATATAACTTTTTATTGTTTTCTTCAATCATGGTGATATACAATTGGCGCTCTACTTAAATGAAAGTATGGAGCTGTAATGTCAGATCGTGAAACTGGTACGGTAAAATGGTTTAATAATTCTAAAGGATTTGGTTTTATTGAAAGGCAGGATGGTGAAGATGTGTTTGTACACTTCAATCAAATTCGTGGTGATGGATATAAGTCTTTAGCAGATGGTCAAACGGTCGAGTTTACTGTCGTTAAAAGTGATAAAGGCTTTCAAGCGGAAGACGTCTCTCCGTGCTAGTCCAGTTATAACTTGTTTGTTATAACTCAGTTAGCCCATGCTGGCTGAGTTTGAAAAGTGTAAGTACTACATCAACTGATTAATGTAATCGGTTGGGTAGTGGTGCGATTAAGCTTTTATTGTTATTAAATAGTTTGTGCGCGTTCTATCATCTCATCTGCGTGCGCTAAAGATTGTTCAGTTACCTCAACGCCACTTAACATACGTGCGATTTCCTGGCGGCGTTGTTCTTCATTCAATGTAACGACCTGGCTGGTTGTCTGTTTCTTCCGGGTTTGTTTTTCAACACGTAAATGATGATGTGCCTGTGACGCTACCTGAGGCAGATGGGTGATACATATGACCTGATTTGCTTTACCGGTATTAGAGCTTCCTAAGGTTCGTAAATGCTGACCTACTATTTCTGCTATACCGCCACCAATTCCACTATCAACTTCATCAAAAATTAGTGAGGGAATCTTACTGCTATCTGCAATAATCATCTGAATAGCCAGGCTGATACGTGCAAGTTCTCCGCCAGATGCAACGCGCGCGATCGGTTTGCATTTTTGCCCGGTATTGGCGGTTACGGTAAATTCAATCTGGTCATTCCCGTAAGCTGAACGTTTGCTGGTAGATGTTGTTAGTGTGATTTCAAATTTTCCACCGGCCATGCCTAGTTTTTGCATGGACTTGCTAATACTCTTATTTAGCTTATCCGCTGCTTTATTGCGGCTGGTAGAAAGCTTGTCGCAGGCGATGATATATTTCTCTTCAACTTCTTTTTGTTGATCGCCTAGTTGCTCCAGCCGTTCATCGACATGGTCTATGTCATGTAGTTCTTTTTGAAGTGTTTCATGTAGAGTGTGTAGCGTTTCTGCTTCTACGCGGTGCTTACGCGCAAGGTCCAGGATGTCTTGAATGCGTTGTTCCGTCCTGGCTAGTTGCGATGTGTCCAGTTCTACATTGTCACTATAGTTTTGCAACAGAGAGACGCTTTCATCGATCTGAACAAGAGCTTCTGTTAGCATTTCTGATGCAGGCGTTAAATTTTCATCGAGCTCTTTGATGTCGGTGAGGGAATTAATGATAAAAGATAAAGTGGACTGTATGTTGGTGTTTTCATCTTCGCTTAATCGATGAATTGCCTGCTGCACGCTGGAGCTGATTTTTTCGGCGTTTGCCAACCGTTTGTGCTGGTTATTAAGCAGCTGATATTCATTTTCTTCAAGCGCTAAAGCATCAAGTTCGTGCGTTTGAAAGCGTAACAGATCAAGTCGGTCATTTTGTTCGTTGCTGGTTTGTCGCAGATGTTGCAACTGGTCTTCCAGTAGTTTTAATTCGACATATAGATTGCTCACTGTCTCCAGTAAGGGTGAATGTTTGGCAAAGTCATCTAATAGTTGTCTCTGTACGGCGCTTTTCATCATTGACTGATGTTCGTGTTGGCCATGAATATCTATTAACATCTCAGCCAGTTCGCGTATTACCTGCAAATTAACCGGGGTGCTGTTTACATATGCACGTGAGCGTCCATCTTTAGTGATGCGTCGACGTAAGATACATTCTTCATCTGTATTTAATTCTTGAGTTACAAGCCAGGAGGTGACATCGTCAAGTCGGCTGATATCAAATTCGGCAACGATTTCTGCGTACTCGCTACCTTGTTTAATGCTGTCATTATCAGCGCGATCGCCCAGCACCAGGTTTAATGCACCGAGTAAGATTGATTTTCCTGCACCTGTTTCTCCGGTGAGTGCAGTCATACCAGAATTGAAGTCCAGTTCGAGTTCATCGATGATGGCAAAGTTTCTTATGTATAAATGTTTTAACATGCTCTTTAAAAAAAGTTGAAATTTTTAAGTGGAAGGTTTTAAGTTAAAACAAAAAGCATCTCAATAATTTTTTCTAATTTGAAACTTTCTACTTATAACTCACAACTTAAAATTATCTCTTCAACTATGCTCGCTCCAATGTAATTTGGCGCGCAAAATTTCAAAATAATTATGTTTTTCCGGATGTAATAAAGTAATCTTTTTCGCTTTACGTCTTACTTTAATATGGTCGCCAACGTGTACATCTGTTGATAGATGGCCGTCACATGTAGCTTGCGCGATACCTTCTTTCGTACTGCAGATAAGGATGTCTATCTGTGAGTTATCGTTAACCACTAGTGGGCGACTGCTTAGCGTATGTGGTGATATCGGTACCAGTGTAATCGCATCAAGCGTGGCGTGTAGTATCGGTCCGCCAGCGGAGAGCGCGTAGGCGGTTGAGCCGGTAGGCGTCGATATGACGATACCGTCTGCACGTTGATGATTTACAAATTCATCATTGATGCGAGTTTCGAATTCGATCATACGTGCTACATCACGTATATGAACCACTACGTCATTGAATGCGTCAGCTTCAAAGATGAGTTGATTGTCACGGTACACTTGCATCTCTAAGAGGATGCGCTGTTCTTCATGGTGTAAGCCATTGAGTATGGCATTAAGTGAGTCTTCGAGGTCTTCTGGAGAGATATCGGCAAGAAAACCTAAACGACCAACGTTGATGCCAAGCAGGGGAACGTTGGCGTGTGCAAGTGAACGAACTGCATTTAATATCGTGCCGTCACCACCGACAACAATCACTAAATCACATAGATCGCCAATCTCGTCACGGCTTAATTTATTAAAGTTGTAGCTGTTAATGGCATCTGGTATCTGTTCGTCGAGAATAACAGTGCAATTTTTATTTTTGAGGAAGCCAAACAGTGTCTGTAAGGTTTCTCTTGCTGTTTCTGCCTGTGGCTTTGTGATTACGCCGATGGTGTTGAATTTCATGTTGCTGCTCATGTCGTAACACTAACATTGAAAATTGTTGTTGGAAAGGCAGTCGCCGAAAGTATGTGAGGATTTACCCAGGTTGTTTTATAGCGTCTTCTTTTAAGTTATAAAGTAGATCCAGCGCTTCTTTAGGACTTAGTTCATTAACATCTAATTCCTGTAGCTTTTCGATGACGGGGTGAGGGCGGTCGCTAAACATTTCGAATTGTCCTGATTCGGCATGGTTGGTGACAGCCTGATTTTCCAGTTCGATCAGTTTGCTTTTTGCTAACTTAATTACCTTGCTCGGCACGCCGGCTAATTGTGCAACTTGCAGTCCATAGCTTTGATTTGCAGGTCCCGGCTTAACGCTGTGCAGGAATACGATTTTTTCGCCATGTTCAACGGCGTCGATATGGATATTATTGATGCCGCGTAATTCATCTGGTAAAGCGGTAATTTCAAAATAGTGTGTAGCGAATAAGGTGTAAGATTTATTGATGCTGCTTAGATGGTATGCACAGGCCCAGGCCAAAGACAGGCCATCGAAGGTGCTGGTGCCACGACCAATTTCATCCATCAGTACCAGTGAATTTTCTGTCGCATTGTTAAGGATGTTTGCGGCCTCGGTCATTTCAACCATAAAGGTCGAGCGCCCGCTGGCTAAATCATCCGACGCACCTATACGTGTATAGATGCGATCTATCGGCCCGATAACAGCGCTTTCAGCAGGTACGTAACTGCCTATATAGGCCAGTAAGACGATAAGTGCCGTCTGCCGCATGTAAGTGGATTTTCCGCCCATGTTAGGGCCGGTAACTATGCACATGCGTTTGCTGTCACTTAACAGGGTATCGTTTGGCACAAAATGCTCGTCGCAGACACGCTCGACTACAGCATGGCGACCTTGTTTGATGTTGATCCCCGATCTATCGGATAATTCCGGGCAACGATAGTCTAAAGAAAATGCACGCTCGGTTAAGCAGCAGATACTGTCGAGTTCGGCGATACCAGTTGCACAGGTTTTGAGTGGCTGCAAGAACGATTGTAATTGTTGTAATAGATCATCGTAAATTGATTTTTCTAATGCCAGAGAACGCTCTTTCGCGCTCAGTACTTTGTCTTCATATTGTTTTAATTCATCAGTGATGAATCGCTCAGTTGTTTTGAGAGTTTGTCTTCGTGTGTAGTGAGCGGGAACATCTTCTGACTGAAGTCGACTGATCTCGATATAGAATCCGTGTACGCGGTTGTAATTGACTTTAAGGGTTTTGATACCGGTCTCTTCACGCTCACGTTTTTCCAGATCTTCGAGGAAGGCATTGGCGTTTTTACTCAATGCACGTAATTCGTCCAGTTCTTTATTATAGCCGGCAGCGATAAAACCGCCGTCACGTGTAAGTACGGGCGGGTTTTCGCAAATTGCTGCGGTGAGCAGCTCAACGATTTGAGGGTGTGTTGTTATATCAGCCGATAATTGCTGTATGAATGGAGAGTGACATTGCTGTAGCAGGCCCTGTAGTTCAGGTAATACTGTAAGCGAGTTTTTCAGCGTTTCCAGATCGCGAGGTCGCGCAGAGAGCAGTGCCAGCCGGCTCATTATACGCTCGATGTCACCAATCGAATTTAAACAAAACTGAATATCTGTTGTTAACTGATTATTTAATAATTCCCCGATCGCCTGGTGGCGCTGCGTGATCAGATCACGGTTACGCAATGGTGAATGCAGCCAGCGACGTAAACAACGACTGCCCATACTGGTCGTGGTACGGTCAATAACGGAGGCAAGAGTGTTTTCAGTGCTTCCCGATATGTTGATTTCAATTTCAAGATTTCGGCGACTTGCTGCATCTAGTACGATTACATCATCAGTGTTTTCAACATGCAGGCCTGAAATATGGGGCAATGCTGCACGCTGTGTATCCTGTGTGTATTGCAATAAACAGCCGGCGGCCATGACGGCTATGTCTAGATCCTCGCAGCCAAATCCTGACAGGTCTTTGGTGCCAAACTGTGAATTGAGTAATCGATTAGCGCTGTCAAAATCAAACCACCATGGTGGTTGTTGCCGCAAACTTATATTGTTACTCAGTGTGTTGTTTAATTCATCATACAGCGGATTGTCTTCAGATAATAAAACTTCAACTGCCTGCAGTCGTTCTAGTTCGGCATACACCTGTGCTTTGTGTTTGATCTCAAATACGTTAAAGCGACCGGAAGTGATATTTAAAGTGGCTAGTCCATAGATGTCGTTATGTTGATGGATGCATAACAGCAGGTTGTCTTTGCGTTCATCGAGTAAGGCTTCTTCGGTGACCGTGCCCGGGGTAACGATACGCATGACTTCACGGTTTACCGGGCCCTTGTTTTCACCGGGCTTGCTGGTCTGTTCGCAGATGGCAACCGATTCGCCACGTTTGATCAAGCGCGACAAATAATTGTCGGCTGCATGATAAGGGATGCCAGCCATGGGGATCGGCTTGCCTGCGGACTGGCCACGCGCAGTTAAGGTAATGTCCAGTATCCTGGCAGCTTTTTTGGCATCATCAAAAAATAATTCATAAAAATCACCCATCCGGTAAAACAGTAAGGTAGAGGGGTGATCGGCTTTGATGCGTAGATACTGCTGCATCATCGGCGTGTGTGTAACTTCTTGATTCATTTATAAATTAACTTTAATTATCAGATGCTTGCGAGTTACTATGAGGAGCTATTATAAAGGAAACAGTCATTAAGAACATTGTTTTAGAGACTATTTTGCGGCTAGAAAGAGACTTAGATGTTTACCGTGTTAAAAGATAATGAGATATTCTTTACCAAGAAGCTTGAGATCGAATATAAGAAGCCATTGCGTACAGGTAATATAACGATAGTGGCAAAGGTTATTGAGCTGGAAGGGATTTCCGCCACGGTAGAGGTTATTTTTACTAATGCCAAAGGTGACGTACACGCTACGGCATCTATCCAGCAGACTATCTTTAGTCGGTAGCATCGGCAGAAAATATCACGCTAATCGTGTAATGTTGCATTCATGACTGAAGCTTTGCTGACTGGCGATAACTTACTATCAAGACTTGATGATGAAGCACACGTCTGGGTTTGTTATCCTGATGAAATTAAAAAACCGGAAATTTTACAGGCGTATCGGTTGATACTCTCTACGCAGGAAAATGCCCGGCAGCAGCGTTTTCGTTTCGAGCAGGACAAACATCAGTACCTGGTATCACATGCGTTGGTGCGAAAAGTACTATCCAGATACTGTGAGATCCCGCCAGAAAAGTGGGTGTTTACGACAAATCAACACGGTCGCCCCGAGATAGCATCCAGTATCGATTGTCCCGCTCTCAGATTTAATCTGAGTCATGCAGATGGCATGGCTGTTTGTGTAGTGACGCTGAGAAAGCATTGCGGTGTTGATGTAGAAAATACTGAACGCCAGAGTAGGTTATTGCCGCTCGCCAGACGAATGTTTGCACAACAGGAACTGGATGTTTTGCTCGATACCGACGATGATGAAATAGGTAATAAATTTTTTCAGTACTGGACGCTGCGTGAAGCGTATGTAAAAGCATTAGGTACTGGTTTAGGCGGTTCTTCTAAGCAGTTTTATTTTAAGGTTCATGAACAGACCAGTGTTGTGGATATCTGTTTTGCAAATGACTATGCGGAAAATAATGCTGACTGGCGGTGCGTTCTGCTTGAGCCATCAGAAAAGCATCAGGTTGCGGTCATAGTGCAGCTTGAACAGGAAAAAAGCATCAACATCATCAGTCAGAAAATATGCCCGTAATGATGGTCAGGCATAGACTTTAAATCCTGTGTAAAAGATTTACTGGTGTGAAGATGTCGTGTTCGATAGAGTACGGCAATTATTTTTTTACAGATATGGTTATTAATGCGATGGGTCCTACGGAGCAAGAATTAAGAAAACTGGCTGAGCAACTTGGTGAGTGTTTGTTATCTCATGGTATGAAGTTGGCCTCGGCAGAATCGTGTACCGGCGGCTGGTTAGCCAAAATTATCACAGATATACCCGGCAGTTCTGCCTGGTTCGCAGGCTCTGTGGTGTCGTACAGTAACGAATCCAAGCAAAGTCTGTTAGGTGTTGGGCAAAGTACGCTTGATGAATTTGGTGCGGTCAGCGGTGAAACAGTGCTGGAGATGACTGATGGACTCTTTTCACATACTGAGGCGGATGTTGCCGTAAGCGTGAGCGGCATTGCGGGTCCCGATGGTGGTACTGAAGAGAAGCCGGTCGGTCTGGTTTGGCTGAGTTGGGGAAAAAGAGGGAAGTCGGTATTCGCCAACCCATTTAATTTTGATGGAGACCGAGAAGAAGTGCGTAAGCGATCCATAGAGCAGGCGTTGAATTGTTTACTGGATTTGCTGGTTTGTCCTCAAAAGTAGTTCAATATCTTTTATCGGCTGAGTGATTCCTGTAGTTGTTTTTTATTAATAGGAAATTTAAGTATGTCATGTAACTTAATTATTTTATTTAGTTTTTCGACATATTTGTGTTCGGACTTATCAACAAGAACGATTACTTTTGTGTGATCAGAGTACTTCTGCAAGCTATATAGCAGAACATCAAGATTGCTTATATTAACACCTGCGTAGTTGTTCCCGTATCCGTAAAAAAATTCTGCAACGATAAAATCCGGCTGTTGTTTTTTTAATGCGGCGATAGCTTTTCGCATTGAATTGATTTTTGTTTCCTGAATGCCGAGAGAGTTATACAACTCGGTAGCGTTTGGGTGGCCTGATGACTCGATTATCGAAAATAATGTTTTTGTAGCCATATAGAACCGTATTCTTAATCTTCTT
>DAOWFN010000162.1 GCA_030637945.1 Gammaproteobacteria bacterium | reverse complement strand
GAAACGTGACCTGATTGATAGACTTGTTGATATTGATCAGATCGAGTGTCCCGTTATTCAGTGTAACCAGGGAACCTCTGATTAAGTCGTGAATCGACATCTTGCCGGATAAACTGTCCTATTTCTGTGTTGTGAAACTGCGTAATAGCCCTGCTATTACGCGCGTTCCACGCCTTGAACAAGAACAGTTTATCCAGCAACCTGCCCGACCCAGACTTAATTAGAGGCTCCCTGGCAAACGTATCTACCTGTTTATAACGGCCGCTAAGTAAAAAGATACAACGATGAGAGATTTAGTATGGAATAAGTAAATGGAATAAATTATTCATTCAGTTCATCTTAAAGAAGCAATAGAAACTTATGAAATGATTGAAGTGACACACAAAAAAGATAATCAGCGAGAAACAATAATCATGGAGATGATCCTATGGGTGCTTGTCTTTGGTGCTGTTTACATATTTACTAAGGGAATCTTCTAAGAACAACAGGTACAGCTATAAAAAGAATTCTCCCTGGATTGTTTATTATGTTTACTGTCGAGCTTTAACTGACCTTAATATTTTTTTAGTAATAAAAATATCGGATTGAGGAAAGTACTTACTTGAGAGAGATCGCGGAACAAGATTCCGCTCCTACAATCGCATTCTCACCAGTAGGAGCGGAATCTTGTTCCGCGATCAACGCTTGCATATTAAGCAAATACCAGTGTAATAAAAGAAAAGCTTAAATGACTGATATTTACTGTATCTTCACTGCCGTTATTGCTAACTGACAGGAACAAGATTATTTAAGCTCTGATTTAGGTCGTCTCAAGCATGTAGTTTATTTCTGCTATTTTTCTTTGCACGGATTTCTTACCTTCTTCTATTGTTTCATCAGCACGATAGATCTCTAACAGACCAACATCAGCCAGCTTAGGTGTGAGGATGATATCTGCAGGGTCGCCTGCCAGACGACTTCTTGTTATCCTGTCTTGCGTAATATTGATTGAGTCGGCGATGGCGTCTAACAGGCCAGGTGGTTGATCTCCTGTTTGAGAATTTGAGAATAATGAGCCGCTATAGTCTTTAATTAATTCAGTCAGTTTTCCGGCAACACTTGTATCTGGCTCAACAGTATCGTCAATCGTTTTGCGATGTTTGCCTATGATGTCACTATTCAGATTTACTGCGATAACAATATCAGCACCCAGGGCACGACAGACCGAAACAGGTACAGGATTAACCAGGCCTCCGTCAACTAACCATTTATTATTATTTTTTATTGCTGGAAATAAACCAGGCATTGAAATAGACGACCACACAGATTCTACGATGGAACCTTTCATCATCCATACTTCTCTGCCTGTTGCTAACTCTGTGGCTACCGCTGCATACTGTTTTTGGCAGTTCTCTATCAGTGCTTCATCGCTGGCAACGTATTCATTTAAAAAACGGTGAAATTTTTCAACGTTAACAAAACCATTCAGTGCAAGATTAATGTCTAAGAATTTGACTACTTCAAACTTTGTTAATGAACGTGCCCATTCTTCTAATTTCTCAAGATTATTCGAAACATAAGCGGCACCAACTAATGAGCCAACGGATGTGCCGCATACGATGCCTGGAACAATGCCCAATTCTGCCAGTTCTTTTATAATGCCTATATGTGCCCAGCCACGTGCTGAACCGCTGCCTAGTGCTAGACCTATTGTTAATTTTGAATTCACCGTAATGCTATTTAAATTGTTTTAGTTCAATATTTAGTGCTACAGTTTTAACACATTATCCATCATTTATCTGTTCTCCCGACGGTATTTTAATGCCTGTGCAAATGACCTGACATCAACATGTTCATGATGGATCAACAGCGTAATAGCAATTTCTTCAGCAGCAGCATATAAACAGAACAATGCGGCTACTCGAAAAGGCCATTCAGATAGCTCAGTAAAAAGTAAAATGTAACCGATAACAGTTATAGCAACCGCTATTTTTACACTCCAGGTATGGTAACTGGTAAAGGCATGAAATTTTATAAAACCGATGAATGCCGGTAGCGTGAAACTTAGTACGATAAAAATAAAATAGATAATCTCGCGCTGCAGGATCTCTGGCCAAAGTATCCAGGCACAAACAGCCATGGTCGAATAGATCACGAAATCACCCCAGCTGTCGAGATGTGCCCCCATTTTTGTTATCTGGTTAAGTGTCCTGGCTAAAAAACCATCAAGTACGTCGGTAAACTCGGCAAACAGCAGTACGCCTATAAACCAGTATGGCTGTTGCGTCAGCGCAAAGTAGAATAGTACCGGTGCCATTAATATTCTTAGAAAGCTGACGGCGTTAGGAATGTTAACGATATCTTTATCTGCAAGATTCATAGATTGTTACCTGAAACTTATTAATAGGGTCTCTTACGTATTCCCCATCTGTAAAGTGTACGTGAAAGCAGCAACTCTATTATGACAAATATCAATACCAGTAGTATCACAGATGAAATACTAAGCTTAAATGTTTCCATCATCATTAGAGCGGGGAAAAGAGATTCAGGTATCTGGTCAAGTAAAGGCGCCATATTGCTTGGTTCTATGGCTAATCGGCGTTTTATAAAGCTGGATATAAGGTCGCCCAGGATAGCGTAGGTCGCGATTAACAAGCCTGTTACTGGCGAATAACCTAATACCCATGCTGCCGCCGTTGTAGCGATAATTGCGGCCAGGATGCCTCGCCATGTTTTTGAAGGGCCAAATATACGTTTATCGTCGGGTAATTTTCCGCCAAAATCTACAGCCAGATCATATTTATTATTTAATAGTTCGCGAATTAATATCGGTGCACCATTTGCGATTATAATCAATAATAGAAGCTGTAGTAATTCGACGCTCATGCTATGCCTCAAAAGTTAGCTTAATGTGCGGTCACGGCTTTATTTTGATACATTTACTTCGATACGTATACTTTGGGCACTAAAAATTAAAATAATTCAACAATTCCATGTCTGATAACTCACTAAAAGTCCTAACTTACAACATACATAAGGGATTCAGCACCAGCAATCTTCGTTTTATCCTGCACGACATAAAGGGTTCATTACGCCATATCGATGCTGATGTGATTTTTCTGCAGGAAATTCAGGGTGATCGCCAAATATCCAGAAATCGATTTGATGACTGGCATAACAACAATCAGTTTGAATTTCTTGCCGATGAGGTGTGGCAACATCACGCCTATGGAAAAAACGCGATCTATAAATCAGGTCATCATGGTAACGCTATCTTAAGCAAGTACCCTTTTGTCGAATGGGAAAATATCGATATTTCCATCATGCGCTCAGCCAGCCGTAGTCTGCTGCATGGCATGATTCAGATGCCGGGAACCGATGAAAAAATTCATATCGTCTGTGTTCATTTAGGCCTGTTCGAACGTGAAAGAGAAGGGCAGCTTGCTACATTGAGCAAACGCATCAATTCACATATACCGTCTGATGAAGCATTGATCATAGCGGGAGATTTCAATGACTGGCGAGGCTCTGCCGAACGATATCTACATCAGGAGTTAGGTATCGAGGAAGTTTTCAAAAATACACACGGCGCCTATGCACGAACTTTTCCCGCATGGTTACCTATGTTATCGATGGACCGCATTTATTATCGCGGCCTTGAAGTTGTTGATTGCAAAACCCTGTACGGACAACCCTGGAGCCGCCTGTCTGATCATACACCTTTGTTAGCAACACTCAGGATTATTTAAAAAGGTTAGCAAATGACAAGGCAGTTAAACGTTTTAGTTTTGGGGTACGGTGAAATGGGACATGCCATGGAGTACCTCCTAAACTCACGTCAACAACTAGCTATCTGGGAAAAATATCCGCAGGACAACTTCGAATCTGTCGTACTCGAAGACGCCGCAGCTGAAGCAGATGTTGTATTGTTTTGCCTTCCAGTTAATCCACATAGAGAAATCGCTGCACAGATCGCACCACTTCTTAAAAGATCATGTCTCTGTATAAGTATTGCTAAAGGTCTGGACGATACGGGTAGAACAGCGGCTCAGATTTTTGCTGATGTGTTTGCACCACATCAATCTTATGCGCTTCTGTATGGACCGATGATTTCAGAGGAGATTCGCGCTGGCCGTTTTGCTTTCGCACAACTAGGTTGTGATGATAATGATTCGTTTTACAGGGTCCATGAGTTATTCGATGCTACGAAGCTCTATATCGAAAAAACCTCGGATATCATCGGCATCAGCTGGTCGGTTATTATAAAAAATGTTTATGCGCTGATATTTGGTATGGCAGACGAATTAGAACTGGGTGATAACGTTCGTGGTTATCTCATCGTTGCAGCTTTGCATGAATTAGACCAGATTGTCCGCAGCATGGGAGGAAAAAAAGGTAGCCCATATCATTTAGCCGGACTGGGTGACTTGATTACTACAGCTACCAGTGAGGATTCGCATCACCATGAATTAGGGCGTATGCTGGCCAGAGGTGAAGTGAACGATATCGAAGGCGAGGGCATTCATACTCTTGCGATGGTCAGTAAACACCGGTTATTCGATACAGTAAATTATCCATTGTTTAGTTTGATACATGATATTGTCCGGCAGCCAGATGATGTGGACAACAGAATCAAAGAGTATTTAAGAAAAAATATTGAAAATGTCTTCACTTCTGACTCTTAATACACAACGAGATCAACGGTCACACCATCTGCTCGTGAAGTCCCCCTGTGCGTAGTCGTCAAGTACTCGCTCGGGGTAGCCGGTAAATACACCATCAACGCCAAGTTTATACATCCTGGCGATGTCCTCCCTGTTATCTACGCCATAGACATAGACCCTCAGGCATCGAGCGTGAGCGTCATCAACAAACCGTTGATCGATACATTCCAGTGAAGGGTGAACAGAAAAAGCACCGAGATCTTCGGCAAATTTAGCATCATCAACAGGAAGCCCGTGGATGAGTGCGCCGATCTCTATGTCCGGAATTAATTGTTTTATTTTTAATAATTCACGATGACGAAACGAAGATACCAGGAGCGACTCTTTATCCCATCCGTTATCTACAAGTTTTAATAATAACTCGGCGACAGGTTCCACTGTATCAGATCCCTTTAGTTCGATGTTTAAACAGGTTTGAGAGTTTATTAGCTTGCAGACTTCCTCGAGCGTTGGGATCTGTTGACCATCGCCCGCATCAAGTGTGCGTAAATAATCAAAAGATTGCTCATACAAATAGCCGCAGCCATTAGTCGTTCGCTCAAGTCGATCATCGTGAAAAACAACAAGATGGTCATCGACGTAGTAGGCGTCTATTTCTACGCACAGTGCACCTAACGACAAAGCTTTACGCACCGAAGCCATCGTATTTTCAGGTTCATGTCCCATCGCGCCGCGATG
>DAOWFN010000040.1 GCA_030637945.1 Gammaproteobacteria bacterium | reverse complement strand
TCGACTTGCATGTGTTAAGCATACCGCCAGCGTTCAATCTGAGCCATGATCAAACTCTTCAGTTTAATATCTCAAATTTTATTTCTTTTAGGTAACTTGTTCTTTGAGAAACAAGAAACGCTATTGCTGGTTTGAATTCAGGAAAAATTCCTTCAGACTCCCAGCTTGTTTCTTGACCTCGCCAACGCAAGCACCCACACAAACTATCTGATCCAAATTGTAAAAGAGCATTTGCTTCGCTTTGTTTTTATTGCAATTCTCCAAGAGAAGTCCAATATAAAATTTCGCGCAACAAAGAAGCGGAAGTTTAGCAGTTATTCAAACTACGTGGCAAGCATTTTCTAAAATAATTTCTGTCACCAGATTCAAAAAACACCTGCCTTCACCAACGCAGGGCGCGCATGATACATAAAAAAGATACAGGTGTACATATTTTATTTAAAAAAACTCAATATTTTTTTTCTGGGGTCTTATAGACGTGTTTTTTCTGTGCATTTTCCTGTTAATTTAGCTTTATCATTCTTCAATGACTAAAAGGACTCCTTACGACTAGCAACACAATGAACACCGAAGCAACAGCAAATAATAATCTACTTAAACATGAGAGCAGCCCTTATCTGTTACAGCATGCAGACAATCCTGTTCACTGGATGGCCTGGAACAAACAATCACTGGCATTAGCAAAACAAAGCAACAAACCCATATTGTTATCGATTGGCTACTCCGCCTGCCACTGGTGTCATGTTATGGCACACGAATCATTTGAGGATAATAAAACCGCTGATGTTATGAATGATCTCTTCATCAACATTAAAGTTGATAAAGAAGAACGCCCTGATTTAGACAAAATTTATCAAAATGCACACTCACTGCTAACCGAGCGCCCGGGCGGCTGGCCATTAACCGTGTTTTTAACACCGGATACAAACATGCCGATCTTCGCCGGCACCTATTTCCCCAGAGAAGCAAAACATGGATTACCCGCATTCACCTCCTTATTAAAACAGATCGCTGACATCTGGCAATCGAGAAAATCTGATATCCAGCAACAATCAAACTCACTGCAATCAACCTATCAGCGTATTTATGATTCCTCAAAACCAGATAACGTCGACTTTAATCATGCGGTCATTGATATTGCGCGCAATCAGATAGAACAACAGTTTGACTACAAAAACGGCGGTTTTAGCGGTGCACCCAAATTTCCACATCCAGCAATACTCGAATTCGCTCTCAAACACTGGTGTTATACAAAAAGATCCAATCAAGCTGACCCGCGCATATTACATAGCGCCATTTTCTCACTGGAAAAAATGGCTGATGGCGGTCTCTTCGATCACCTGGGCGGCGGCTTTTTCCGCTACTCCACGGATGAGTTATGGATGATTCCTCACTTCGAAAAAATGCTCTACGACAATGGCCCATTGCTCTCCTTATATAGTCAGTCATGGAAAATCAACTCAGACAAGCTATTTCATAGTGCAGCAACCGAAACGGCTGACTGGGTCATAAGAGAAATGCAATCCCCTGATGGTGGTTACTATTCCGCGCAGGATGCGGACTCTGAAGGATCAGAAGGTAAATTCTTTGTTTGGTCACAAGATGAAATTAACGAACTATTGGATGCTTCTTCTAAAAGCCGCGACATCAACACCCAATCGATCGAGATATTTAAAGAACGTTTCGGTCTAAATAAAAGTGGTAATTTTGAAGGTCTGTGGCATTTACATGGTTACAAACCGGAAGCAAAACTAGCCGAGATACATCAACAGAACGAAGATGACCTGCACCATCAGCTTTTCCAGATTAGACAATACCTGTTTAAACATCGCGAGAATCGTATCCACCCTGATACCGACACTAAAATCTTATGCGCCTGGAATGGCCTGATGATCCACGGCATGTCCATCACAGGACGGCTACTTAACAAAACTGAATATACAAAATCTGCAACTCGAGCGGCTTATTTTCTTAAAAAGCACTGCTGGAAGGACGATCGGCTGTTCGCCAGCAGCAAAGACGGGAAAGCCACGCTTAACGCCTATGCCGATGACTATGCTTTTCTCATTTATGGATTGCTTGAGTTACTGCAAAACAAGTGGGATAACGAACTATATGACTGGACGCTGACGTTGGCTGACAAACTATTATCTGACTTTGAAGACACTGAATACGGCGGTTTTTTCTTCACCAGCCATAACCATGAAGATTTGATTCAACGATTAAAAACTTTCAGCGATGACGCCATCCCGTCCGGTAATGCTATCGCCGCGCTGGCACTAAACAGACTTGGCTACTTATCAGGAAATCCACGATATATTGAGTCTGCAAAAAATTGCTTAAAATCCGCATGGTCATCGACAAACAACGCGCCCATTTCACACTGCGCTCTATTAACTGCATTAGGCGAATACCTAAGCCCCCCCAATGTACTTATAATGAGAACTGTCGCTGATGATGAAAAAACCTGGCAATCAATAACACATCAATATTACTTGCCCTTCACTTTGGTTTATAATATCCCTGCCGACCAAACCCCTCATGCCACATTAAGTGAAAAGGTTACCGGCAGCGCCAGTCAGGCATATCCCTGCAGTGGCACTCAATGCCATAAACCCATCAAGACCGAAGCCGAACTGCACACTTACCTGCGGAATAACAGTTATCGCGTTTTGGAATAAATACCGTTAAACAGCCTGAAAATGCCGCTCCACCTCCCTGTTGCAGCACAGCTAATAATAGCCAAAAAAAAAGAATGGAGATTAGCGACTTGCAATAACTATCACTTTAGGAGTATGGTTGTACCCCAATGAATTAAACATAGTCAGAAGACTGTCTTAAAAATATAACGTAAAGAGGATAAAAATATGGCTGATCGCAAACTTACCATTATCGCAACAAAGGGCACTCTGGACTGGGCATACCCTCCATTCATTCTTGCAAGTACTGCAGCAGCTTTAGGTATGGAAGTTTCTATCTTCTTTACTTTTTACGGCCTGAACCTGTTACTGAAAGATACAAACAAGCTAAAGATTACACCAACAGCTGCACCTGATATGCCAATGAAAATGCCCTGGGGTCCTAAATGGTTTAAAAGTATCGACTTTGGCCCTAAAGTTCCTAACGTGCTATGGAATATTCCTTTTATGGATCCAATATGCACAGTCTTAATGAAAAAGACCATCAGCAACTGTGGTGTAGCAACAATTGCAGAACTACGTGAGCTTTGCCAGGAAGCGGAATGTAAATTCCTTGCCTGCCAGATGACTGTTGAACTGTTCGGTCACGATACAAGCGCATTCATCGACGGTGTTGATTTTGTTGGCGCTGCAACTTACTTCGAAGAATCAGCTGACGCTACGCAGTCTCTGTTCATCTAGCAGTAAAAAAGTATTACGAAAAAGGCCGCATCCAGGTTCATCCTGGGCGCGGCCTTTTTTGTGCGTGTTATTTTTTCCGCAAATGAACGCGAATAAACGCAAAT
>DAOWFN010000095.1 GCA_030637945.1 Gammaproteobacteria bacterium | reverse complement strand
TTTATCGAAGGCATGTCTATCTCAAACGCCGCACTATTTGGTTTAGCGGCTGTTGTTATCAGCGCCTCGACACAATCACTGGGATCTGTATTGATAAAACAGCAAAAACCTGACTTTCATCCTATTGCGATAACAGCAGGAAGTATCGTCGTTGCTCTGCCATTGTTTTTCTTAAATTGCTTTGTCAGTGGTGGCTGGCCTGAAACTGTTCCGCTTAAATCGGCTTTATCTATTTTATATTTAGCCATTATCGGGTCATCAGTCGGATTCCCACTGTATTTTTATTTACTAAAAAAACTCAGTCCGGAACGTGTGGCTATAGTCACGCTGATAACACCTGTTACCGCTTTATTGTTAGGCGCCTATTTAAACGGAGAGATTATCAGCAGTAAAGTCTGGTCGGGTACCGCGTTGATTCTTATCGGTCTAAGTATTTATGAATACGGTAAGTATTTACCACACGTAAAAAAATGGAAAATACGCTGGTTACAGAGGCCGCTTTAGAGCAGTGAATAATGAATAATTTTATGCAGCCTAAGTATATACAAGGATGCGTGGCTATTATTGTTATCTACTGATTCTCATCAAATTTTTAAATGGCTGAATTACTAAAAAATTTATATAATGAACAGTTAATTACAGATCTCTGTAAAGAGATTTTAAAGCATGACAACACCTTTGATCATAAGGCGTTCAAACAATCTGTGTTTGATAAAAACTGGAAAGGCAAAGAATTAAAACAGCGCATGCGTCACATCGCTGAATGTTTGCACCATCAACTCCCTGATGACTTCAAGAAGAGTATAAAAATACTTCGGCCTGTATCGACAAAGTTTAATGGCTTTGAATACATGTTTTTCCAGGATTATGTTGAATGTTACGGGCTTAATGATTTTGAAACATCCGTATCCGCGCTGGAACATTTTACAAAATATGCCAGTTCAGAATTTGCCGTGCGTGCATTTATTCTGCAAGATGAAACACGCATGATGAAACAGATGTTGTGCTGGGCTGATTCCGATGATCACCATGTCCGTCGGCTGGCGACCGAAGGCTGCCGCCCTCGCTTACCCTGGGCGATATCTCTGCCAGCATTCAAACATAACCCTCAGGCAATTTTACCCATACTGAAAAAATTAAAAAATGACGAGAGCGAATACGTACGTCGCAGTGTTGCCAATAACCTGAACGACATTTCTAAAGACAATCCGGAAATCGTACTCGATTTAGCCAGACAGTGGATTGATAAAAATACCAACACCGACCGGATCATCAAACATGCCTGTCGCACTTTATTAAAACAGGGCGACCAGAAAGCCTTAAGCCTGTTCGGTTTTACGAGAGCTGAACATATAACAATCAGTCAATTTAAAGTGCAGACTAACGTCACATTGGGTAGCACGCTGCCGTTTTCCTTTTTATTAAAAAGCCAACATTCAAAATTAGGGAAATGCCGTATCGAATTTTCGATCGACTTCGTAAAAGCCAATGGCAATCTAAATCGAAAAGTTTTTAAAATAACAGAATCTGATTATTCCGATAATGAGAAACGAGTGAGCAAATATTTTTCATTTAAAAAGATATCAACACGAAAATATTACGCTGGCGAACATCGGCTCACCATTATCATTAATGGTGTAGATCAAACTTCAAAACCATTTAATTTATTACTGAAATAAACCGAAAATATTTTTTTCAAACTTCGTTCACTTTTAGTCTTCCGTGTTACCCCAAAAAATTTTTATATGGGTAAATTCTTATGTTCTAACAGTCTTTTTTACTAAAATTATTAAGTCACGGAAATCATTAAAAAAACTCAACTTATCCACAGTTTTTCCGAAAGCTCTCCACCGTGATATACACAACATATTGTGCTTGACTTCAACTATGACCACACCCTATAGTATCTGACATAAAAACAGTAGCACCAAAACAACAGCTAAATCATCGCAGGAAGGGCAATGCAAGCAAATATCTCAGATCAAGATCATTCATCCATTCCATCAACAGTAAATCAAGATATAACAACCGATTCAACCAGTATTGCAGCCACCGCGCCAGGGCATTTCCGCGTTATTCGACGTAATGGCAAAGTCACTGCATTTGACGGTGAAAAAATCTCCGTTGCTATGACAAAAGCGTTTCTTGCTGTAGAAGGCGGTAATGCAGCAGCCAGTAATCGTATCCATGAGATCGTTAAAAATCTGACGGATCAGGTGAGTTATGCCCTGACCCGCCGTATTCCCGATGGCGGCACCTTTCATATTGAAGATATTCAGGATCAGGTCGAACTCGCACTGATGCGTGGCGGCCACCAGAAAATTTCACGTGCTTATGTAATCTATCGTAATGATCACGCTAAAGCACGTGCTCAGGAACTCGCACAGCAGCTGGAGCAAGTTGAAGCGACAGACACATCTAATCGCATCAATGTAACATTGGATGACGGTAGCACTCAGCCACTAAATATACAGCGCTTACATGACATCGTCACCGAAGCTTGTGTAGGGCTTAATGATGTAGACGCACAGGCCATCATCGATGACACCGAGCGCAACTTGTTCGACGGTGTACCAAATAAAGATGTTGCCCGCATGTTAGTCATGAGTGCTCGCACGCTAATCGAGAAACAGCCTGACTATTGTTACGCAGCAGCACGTTTATTACTTGATGATCTGCGCACCGAAGCGCTTAGTTTTGTTCACAACAAACCTTGCAGCGCGACGCAGGCAGAAATACAAACACAATACGGTGATTATTTTGGCGCATATATTCACCGGGCTATCGACCTGGAATTGCTTGATCCTCGCCTGGCCGACTACGACCTCGATTTCCTGGGCAAACAACTGGACGCCTCGCGTGACCACCAATTCACTTATCTGGGTTTACAGACACTGTATGACCGTTACTTCATCCACCATGAAGACGTACGATTTGAATTGCCACAGGCCTTTTTCATGCGTGTTGCGATGGGACTGGCAATCAACGAGATCAACCGTGAAGAGAGCACTATTGAGTTCTATCGCCTGCTGTCATCATTTGATTTCATGAGCTCTACACCGACACTGTTTAACTCAGGCACTTTACGTCCACAACTTTCAAGCTGTTATTTAACCACTATCCCTGATGACCTCGACGGTATCTTTGGTGCGATTAAGGATGACGCCCTGCTCTCTAAATATGCTGGCGGCCTGGGCAATGACTGGACACGTGTTCGTGGCATGGGTGCACACATCAAAGGCACCAATGGTAAATCACAGGGTGTCGTACCTTTCCTCAAAGTCGCTAACGATACCGCCGTTGCCGTTAACCAGGGCGGTAAACGTAAAGGCGCAATGTGTGCCTACCTGGAATCATGGCACATCGATATCGAAGAGTTTCTTGATCTACGCAAAAATACGGGTGATGACCGCCGTCGTACCCACGACATGAATACTGCCAACTGGATTCCTGACCTATTCATGAAACGTGTTGCTGAAGATAAAGAGTGGACACTGTTCAGCCCTAACGAAACACCTGAGCTACACGAGCTCTGTGGCAAAAAGTTCGAAAAAGCCTACACCGCTTACGAAGCAAAAGCGGCCAATGGTGAGATGCGCGTATTCAAGACCATAAAAGCATCCGCTCTCTGGCGCAAGATGATCAGTATGCTGTTTGAAACAGGCCACCCCTGGGTCACATTTAAAGATCCCTGTAACTTGCGTTACAGCAATCAACATGTCGGCGTCGTGCACAGCTCGAACCTGTGCACAGAGATCATGTTACACACCAACGACGATGAAATCGCTGTGTGTAACCTGGGCTCAGTAAACCTGCCTGCACACATCGACGAGAATGGTCTTAATACAGAGAAATTAGAACACACTATCAACACGGCTATGCGCATGTTAGATAACGTCATCGATTACAATTTCTACAGCGTACCTCAAGCACGTGAATCAAATCTACGCCACCGCCCCGTTGGCATGGGTGTTATGGGTTTTCAGGACGCCTTATACAAACAACGCACGCCATATGCCTCTGAACAGGCGGTTGAATTTGCTGACCGCACGATGGAAGCGATCAGTTATTACGCCATTAAAGCATCAACGGATCTATCTGAAGAACGCGGACGCTATTCCAGTTTCGAGGGTTCACTCTGGAGTAAAGGCATATTGCCAATCGACTCTCTTGACTACCTTGCTGAAGGTCGCGGTAATTACCTGGAAGTTGATCGCAGCCATACCTTTGACTGGGATTCATTGCGCGACCGGGTACAAAAAGTCGGCATGCGCAATTCCAACACCATGGCAATCGCACCTACAGCAACTATTTCAAACATCTGTGGCGTCAGTCAATCCATCGAACCGACCTACCAGAACCTTTTTGTTAAATCTAACCTCTCTGGTGAATTTACCGTCGTAAACCCCTACCTGATCAGCGATTTACGTGATCGCGGCCTATGGGATGAGGTCATGGCAAACGACCTTAAATACTACGATGGCAGCGTGCAACA
>DAOWFN010000209.1 GCA_030637945.1 Gammaproteobacteria bacterium | reverse complement strand
TGGCGATAACCTTTGGAATATCTCAGGTAAAGATGAAGTATATGCTGACCCTTATCAATGGCCACTGATCTATAAAACGAACCGTGACAAAATCAAAGATGCTGATTTGATTTATCCTGGTCAAGTTTTTGACATCGACCAAAATGCATCAGCTTCGGAAATCGATGCCGCTGTAAACCACGCTAAAACACGTGGTGCCTGGTCAATAGGCGATACAGAGCAATCTGATCGTGATTACCTGGCAAGATAAGATAGATTGAAAAATAGTCTGTAACCGTTTTGGCTTGTTCTAAAATGGTGAATCGAAAAGGCCCGCTTGCGGGCCTTTTTTTATGTACAGGATGTACGGGCAGATATTTGCTCCTGCAATATCCGCACTTCCACCATCCGTGGTGATCGTATGTCGCGGTGCCATGGATGGCAAGGAGTGACGTACATCGATTGATGGACTGAGAGATATGAAGTTTCGGGCATTTTATGTACACAGAGCGCAAAGCTAACTTCGTTATTCCGGCGTAAAAATACACCAGAATGACGTATATTAGCTATATGACTATGGTTATCAGTAAGCAGATTTTTGTCAGTGGCACCGTACAGGGCGTGTTTTTCAGAGAAGGCACCAGACAGATGGCTGGTGAGCTGATGTTGTCGGGTTATGTCCGAAATCTCCGTGATGGGCGTGTAGAAGTGTGTGTGGCCGGTGATGAGACCAGCATCCAATCTTTAATTAAATGGCTGAAAATAGGGCCAAAACTCGCAAAAGTAACTACTATTAAGGTATTGGAGATGGAAATTTCTTCCGATTTACTGTTGCAGCAGAAAAAAGGCCGCTTTGACATTTGGCCCACAGCGTAACTTTGAACCAGGCAGTACCTGATGAGTGCATAAAGAATGAATGCGGTGTTTGACAACAACTTAAAGCCTAACCAGCATCTTGAAGTCCATGATATTTTGGAATGGCTTGAACAAGATGAGATGGTGGATATTGAAAATGCGCAGATGCTGCGTACTTTGGCGGTGGGCGCGGAGTATAAGAAAAAAAATCCGCTGGAGATTATCGCTGACAGAAACTGGGTAAATGTTAAAACGGATAAAGTTCTGACGCTGGAGACGTTGACCAAATGGTTTGCCGACAGAGTCGAATTGCCTTTTGTACGTATCGACCCATTAAAGATTGAAGTATCCGAAGTTACCGAGGTGATGTCCTATGCCTATGCTGCCAGGTATAATGTATTACCGATAAGTGTCGATGCCGATACCATAACGGTAGCAACTGCTCAGCCATTCGAGCGTGATTGGGAAGCCGAACTGTCACGTATCCACAATAAAAAATTCAAACTGGTTATCTCTAATCCAGATGATATCCGTCGTTTACTGCTGGAGTTTTACACGATTGCCAAATCGGTTCATGGTGCGAAAACGTCGTCTGACACCGGTGGCGGTAATATCCAGAACCTTGAACAGTTAATGGATCTGGGACGCAGCGGTAAACTTGATGCAAACGATCAGCATATTGTGAATATCGTAGACTGGTTATTGCAATATGCCTTTGATCAACGAGCCAGTGATATTCACCTGGAGCCGCGTCGTGATATGTGTCCAGTGCGTTTTCGTATCGATGGTGTCATGCAGGAGGTTTACCAGATCCCATCGGCAGTGATGAAAGCGGTCACTAGCCGTATCAAAATCATCGGTCGTATGGACGTAGCAGAAAAACGTCGTCCGCAGGATGGTCGTTTAAAGACACGGATGGAAGATGGTAAAGAAGTCGAATTGCGCTTGTCGACCATGCCGACCGCTTTCGGCGAGAAGATGGTGATGCGTATCTTTGACCCTGATGTGTTAGTGAAGAACTTCAGGCAGTTAGGTTTCAGCAAGAAAGATAATGAAGTCTGGCAATCGATGATCGAACAGCCTCATGGCATTATCCTTGTCACGGGTCCAACTGGTTCAGGAAAAACCACAACCTTGTATTCAACGATGAAATTGCTGGCTAAACCGGAAGTGAATGTATGTAGTGTTGAAGATCCTATCGAGTTAGTTGAACCATCATTTAATCAGATGCAGGTGCAGAAAAATATTGATCTGGATTTTGCCAGTGGCGTGCGTACATTATTACGTCAGGATCCCGATATCATCATGGTCGGCGAGATCCGCGATAAGGAAACGGCTGATATTGCTATACAAGCGGCTTTAACCGGACACCTGGTGCTTTCAACGCTGCATACCAATGATGCGCCGTCAGCGATAACAAGATTGCTGGATATAGGCGTGCCGCCATTTTTGATCCAGTCTTCGGTGTTAGGCATCATGGCACAAAGACTGGTGCGAACCCTGTGCCCACATTGTAAGCAGCCAACAGAAATTAGTGATCAGGCGTGGCATGAACTAGTGCACCCATGGCGAGCAGAAAAGCCTGAAACGATCTACAAACCAGTCGGTTGTCTGGAATGTCGTGATACCGGCTACCAGGGACGTAAAGGTATCTATGAGATGTTCAAATTTTCAACTGAAACGCGCCAGCTGGTTACCTCTGAGTGTGATATTCATGAACTGCGCCGTCGGGCGATCAAAGACGGTCTGCAACCACTTAGATTGAGCGGTGCGAACAAGATTGCCAAAGGTGAAACCACCGTAGAAGAAGTGTTGCGTGTTGCACCACCTCCATTGAACCGTTAGGCCGTAGGGTGGGCAAAAAAGCATGCCCACCCTAGAGGAACCTTTTTTAGCTATCTCTCCAGTTAGACTTTGTCCGTTAGCATCAACGGGTTATAATCCGCACCAAACAAATGTACGCTTTTTTTGTAAAACCGAGGTTTTATCCATGAGTTATTATTTTTCTAAAATTGTTGATGACAATTTTGATGACGCGATCGTACGCGTTACAGAGCATCTTGCTGATGCTGGTTTTGGTGTATTAACAACGATTGATGTTAGCGCTACTTTAAAAAAGAAGATCGACGTTGATTTTCCACGTTACACGATTTTAGGTGCCTGCAACCCTGGTTTTGCACATAAGGCTCTACTGGCTGAAAATAAAATCGGTACCATGTTGCCCTGTAATGTTGTTATTCAGGAGACCAGTGATGGAAAAGTGGAAGTTTCTGCTGTTGATCCTATGGCATCGATGATGGCTGTTCAGAATGAGTCACTCGGTGGTATCGCCAGCGAAGTGCAAGGTATGCTTAAGAACGTGATCGAAGGTTTATAGTAGTGTCGCAACCGAAAATCTTAATATACAGTGGTCGTTTCTGTGGGTATTGCACCGCAGCTGAGCGTCTTTTCCAGAGCAAAAAAGCAGAATATGAATTGATAAAAGTTGATGAAGATCCTGCACAGTTTGAGCATATGATCGAAATTACCGGACGCCGTACAATCCCGCAAATTTTTATTGATGATTATCATGTCGGGGGGTTTGATGACCTTTCAGCATTAAATCAAAGTGGTAAACTCGACGAGCTGTTAAACTCTTAAAAAGATCGCGGAACAAGATTCCGCTCCTACAAAAAAACAGCTCACCGTAGGAGCGGAAAAAATTATCGGGAATAATTTTTCACGTAAGCCCTGAAAGGGTGAAGCATAGGGATATGCTGAATAATCTTGTTCCGCGATGCCTCTGCAAGAATAAACAACCTTGCCTCACAAACTTAAAGACTGACTGCCATGGAATACCTGCCAATATTTATTCAGATTAAACACCGGCCTTGTCTGGTTGTTGGTGGTGGTCCTATTGCGGCGCGCAAAGTGGCGCTGCTGCGAAAAGCGCAGGCAGATGTTACCGTGGTTTCCCCGGAGCTTTGTGAAGAACTGCAGACGCTGAAGCAAGACAATTTAATACAGCATCAGCCACGTGAATTTGAAGATGCTGACCTGGAAGAATGCGTGGTAGTCATCGCGGCGACAGATCAACGTCCGGTAAATCAGCGTGTGTCTGAACTGGCTCATACCTTACGCTTGCCCGTTAATGTGGTCGATAATCCTGATCTATGCAGTTTTATTATGCCATCAATCATCGATCGTTCCCCTGTTGTTATTGCAGTGTCTACCGGTGGCTCATCACCCGTGCTGGCACGTTTAATACGTACCAAGCTAGAGGGCAGTATTCCCGCTGCGTATGGTCGACTGGCAAGTCTGGTCGAAGGCTTTCGCGATAAAGTAAAAAAAGCGTTTCCCAATGTTGAGTCACGTCGTGGTTTCTGGGAATCTATCCTCGAAGGTAAGGTTGCTGAGCTGGTATTTACCGGTCACGAGGATGAAGCTAAACAGGTACTGGATAAGGCGATAGTTGCACAGGCAGAAAAACCCGAGATGCCGGGTGAAGTGTTTCTGGTCGGTGCGGGTCCCGGTGATCCGGACTTATTAACGTTTCGCGCATTACGTCTGATGCAGCAGGCAGACGTGGTGGTATATGACCGGCTGGTATCACCATCGATTATGGAGATGGTGCGACGTGATGCAGAGATTGTTTATGTCGGCAAAGAGCGCGATAAACACACCATGCAACAGGAAAATATTAACCAGTTGCTAGTGCGCCTGGCTAAAGAAGGTAAACGTGTTTTGCGTTTAAAAGGCGGTGATCCGTTTATCTTTGGTCGTGGTGGCGAAGAGATCGAATTGCTCGCCCAGCAAGGTATCGCTTTTCAGGTCGTGCCCGGCATTACTGCTGCAAGCGGCTGCTCTTCTTATGCAGGTATTCCATTAACGCATCGTGATTATGCGCAGTCGTGCGTCTTTGTTACCGGTCACCTGAAAGACGGCTCGGTAGATCTCAACTGGAAAGCGCTGGCGCATCCGAATCAAACAGTCGTGTTTTATATGGGTTTACACGGCGCACCAACATTGTGTAAAGAAATGGTGGCACACGGTTTGCCGGCCTCGACGCCTGTGGCTTTAGTTGAGCAGGGAACAACGCCGCAACAGCGTGTGCTCATCGCTACATTAGATACCTTGCTCGATGTCATTAAAAATGAAGACATCAAACCACCGACGTTGATCATCGTAGGCGAGGTTGTCACCCTGCACGATAAGCTCAAGTGGGTAGAAGAGCATCATGCGGATGATGTTGATGGTGTCTTTGCCTATAAAGATTAATGGCGCAGTAATAATATGAATCAGTTTCTGGAAAAGCTGTTCATGTTGTTATTTGTATCGAATTTTCTTTATTCCTGTTCTTCGTCAGATGATTTTGCGTCAGGAGAAGCAAATGTGTTTGATCTAACAAAAGCTGAAATGTTATGGAATACAGTTGATAAGAACTGGAGCAAGAGTGAATTAAAGCTTCTTGAGAATGGCAGGGCTATCTATAAGCTAAATTGTGCTGCCTGCCGCGGCAAAGGTGGTGAAGGGAACGCAACGATTGGTGCGCCTGCATTGATTAATAGTGTGATCACAAAGGGTGATATTAATCACCATGTCGCATTAATAAAAAATGGAAGGAACCAGATGCCGGCATTCTCGCAAGCATTAACGGTTGAAGAAATTACAAATGTAGCAATTTTTGAACGTAATGCCTGGGGAAATCAAGATTATCAGGTTTTTAATAAAGCCTCAAAATAGCGTATTATCAGCGTTTTTTAGTTTTCTCGATCTTAAGTTTTTAATTGGTAGTGACGAAATGGATCGATTTCGTCATAATATGTCGTTCTTTACGTGCTTTGCTATGTAGTAAGGTTATTTTTATTGATTTAGGTGTCTTTAAAGTGGTTAAAAATAAAGTGTTTTACAGCAAATCCCAGTCCATTCATTTACTGATGTTATCGGCACTCGTCATGTTGTTGTTAATGAGTTCTCCAGTCCATGCAAAAACCGGTTATGTTAGTGATCAGCTGAAAGTTCCATTACGTTCAGGTGCGTCTAATGGACATCGTATTATCAAGTTCCTCAGTAGCGGTACATCACTGACTGTAGTAGATACCGATGGCGACTTCACCAAAGTTGAAGCTGGCGGTAAATCCGGGTGGATTTTAACGAAAGATATAATGCCTATCCCCAGTGGAAGGGACCGTTTAGCGGCTGCTAATAAAAAATTTGCAAAGTCCGGGCAACAGATAAAAGATCTAAAAAGCAAGGTTGCCGAATTAAAAACGGAAATCAGACTTTTAAAAAAGGAGAAAGGAACGCTGCAAAACGAGCGCACCAACTTGAGCAATTCACTGGACGATCTAAAAATCACGGCAGCTAACCCGGTGGCCTTATCGAAAAAGAATAAGCAACTGAAGAAAGAGTTACAAAAGGCACATGCTAATGAGGCGATGCTAGATAAAGACAATCAACAGTTGCGCAGTAACGTCATGCAGGAATGGTTTGTCATCGGCGGCGCCGTGTCGATTGGTAGTTTGCTGTTCGGTATTATCCTTACCCGCATAAACTGGCGTCGTAAGCGTGATAGCTGGGGTGATAGTTTTTAAGCGGGTACTTAGTAATTCATAGTTTTCAAATAAAAACGGCAGCCTTAATGGCTGCCGTTTTTATTTGAAAACACTGCTTAATCAAACCTGGTAGCGTATTTACAGCGGTTGTATGTCTCGCGTGAACTCGTCCATAGATAAGCCGGTGGATTGCATGCGTTGCTGATAGATTAGCGCATAGGTTAATACTGTCGTTACATAGTCACGAGTTTCGTGAAACGGAATCGTTTCAATCCATATATCCGCAGGCATGGTTTCATCTTTAGGCAACCATTTTTTTACACGATGAGGCCCTGCATTGTAGGCGGCGAGGGCCAGTGCATAATTACCATCAAATTTATTCAGTAGTTTTTGATAATAATAAGAACCATATTTTAAATTTTTCTCGGGGTTGTAAAGGCTATTGCTGCCACGCCAGCGTTCATTGAAATCTCTGGCTATCTGTTTTCCGGTCTTTGGCATGATCTGCATGAGGCCGCGTGCACCTGTAGGAGAACGTGCTTTTTCATTAAAGGCGCTTTCACGTCTGACCAACCCAAACACTATGGCAGGGTTAAGTTTTTGTTGTTCTGAGTTCTCATGGATCTTATCGGAATAGCTGAGCGGGAAACGTAGATCAATATCATCCCAGTGTTTGATCTTGGCGATGGTAAAAATGGCTATTTCATCCCACTGCCATCGCTGTGCTAATTTTGCCGCTGTCATGATCTCATCTTTGTCTAACTGACGAAGGGCGTGCCACCACTGTAGTTTGGCTTCAACTGTTCTTTCGAGTTTCATCAGCTCGTATGCGACGCGGTACTCTTTGCTGTTTTCCAGCCTGTCGATTTTTTTTGCTGAGACATCTACAGGGTTGTCAGATAACTGATACATGCTGTTGATTTTGTCAGCAGCCAGGTAGCCATAAAAATCTCGTTTCTGGGAAAGCGCTGAAAGTATTTTTTCGGCTTGTTCGATATCGTCTGTTTCCAGATAAGCACGTGCTGACCAGTACTGCCATTTTTCCTTTTTCTTTTCTGTCTCATCCATAGCATCAATTGCGCTTTGGACATTCGGCCAGTTTTGTTCTGTTAGCGCGACGCGTACTCGCCATGCTTTACTGCTTTCATCTGGTGAATCTAGCTGACTTAAACGTTCGTATGCACCAGCTTCCTGTTTTAATGCCAGTTTTAATGCCAGGCGTTTTTCCAGTTTGTTTGCCTGTTTTATCTCTACATCAAAATCCTGCTCATGTGCGTCCCATATTCTGATAGCCGCGGTATGATTTTTATTTGCCAGGCGATTAACCGCGTGAGAGAACATTAAGGCTGACTGCGCTGTTTTTTCCTGAGTTAACAATTGCTGTATATGGCGTGAAGGGCGACGATGCAGGTTTAACCATAGTTGTGCAGTGCTCTGATCAGCCGTTGGTAAAAGGCTTTTCACATAGATGGCGAGGCTGACTTTATTATTTTTTAATGCGGCATCAAATCGTTGCCAGATCATGTCCTGTGATATTAGATCGGATTTTTTTAACTGGCTAAATAATGGATCGCATACTTTTGGTTGTGAATAACCGACGACCCATAACTTTTTAGCACCGTCCAGTGCTGCTTGTCTGTTGCCGGTGTTAAATTGTGCGCGGTGGTAATAACAGATTAAGTCTTTGTTACTGCTGGTGCTGTAGTGCTGCAGATATAATGGCCATTTTTTGTGTTTGGCAAGATGAAATAACCATTTATATTTTAACTTTCTAGCGTAGCGTGAAGTTTCGTTTTGTTCGAGGAACTGGCTTACCTGCTCTTCTTCATCAATATGTTTTTTCAACCACTGGTATTGAAGATAGGGTAGTAGTGGATATTCTTTTAGTTGTTCAGAAAGTCTGAAATAGTTTAGATCACCGTTCTTTTTAACGGCGGTTTCAGCTTTTACAAACAGCTCCCGTAGATGGGCAGCTTCCTCTTCAGAAAAATATTCTATTTCAGCAACGTCTGGTAATTTATTATTTTGTACTGCGAGAGTGCGATTGTTTTCGATGATTGCGCTGGTATTAACTTTTGCAAGTAACAGTGTACTTTGTACTGCTGAGATACTTATTTTATCCGTGGGCTGACTTAGAATGCTTGAAGAGACTATCAGCAGGACTGAAAACGCTAGTAAGAGGAGGGTTTCTTTCATATCAGTAAGGTTATTTATACATTATCGACGTTAGATAAACTAGATGAACCGAGGTTGCACATAGTATTGCATTTGTTTCAATAGAAGTTTAGCTCAAGCGTTTGAATTAGCCTGTTTTTTGTTAATTTTGCCGTCAAAATATGTCCAGCGGTTGTTTATCCGTTTAAAGCGGCTGTTTTCGTGCAATCGAGAGGCTTTTCCGTTGATTTTATTACGTGCTACGAATTCGACCTGTCCTTCGTCATCATCTGCATTGCCTGCGACTGTTTTTATAATATTAAGTCCCAGCCATTTAGTGTTTTTGTTTAGATGAATAGTCTTTGGGCAAGTATCCGGGTGCCAGCTGTAGTGTAAATAGCTCTCATTTTGCAGTGCAAATGCCGTGTATCGTGAACGCATTAAAGCTTCGGCAGTAGGCGCATCCATTATTTTTTCTATGTAGCTCTTACAGCAGAGGCTGTAGTTTTTCCCGCTGTCACAAGGGCATTTTTGTGACTTTGAATCGTCGTTTTTCATTACCGTCTTTATACACGGGTTTGCTGCATAAGTGATAATAATTGCTCATAAATAATATTTATCTGAACATACAACATTCAAGGTGTGATTTTCAGCTGTTTTATAGAGAAAATAACATGAAACATGTATGATACGCACTCCGAGCGCAAGGGCTAGTTTTTCAACGCGCTTATAAAAAATATTTATCCATCTAAAGCTTTGATTTAGATGGGATTTTCAAACTGACACAAATCCTTCGGAGGAATAAGATGTCGGACATAGTTGCAACGAATCAGACGATACTGGTTGTTGGCGGTGGCATTAGCGGCATGACAGCTGCTTTAGAAGCTGCAGAAGTCGGCAAGCAGGTTATTGTTATTGAAAAGACCCCCTCTGTTGGTGGTCGAGTAACCAAATTATATAAATACTTCCCCAAGCTTTGCTTCCCGACCTGTGGTCTGGAAATCAATCAGCGCCGTATGCAGGCGAACAAGAACATCACTGTTCTGACCATGGCGGAAGTCACTGACCTTCAAGGTGAGGCAGGCAACTACACAGCATCTGTGAAGATAAGCCCGCGTTATGTGAATGCAAACTGTACTGCTTGTGGCGCTTGTGCCGATGCAGTTGAGTCTGAATTTGATAACGAGCATAACTACAACATGGATAAGCATAAAGGCGCTTATCTTGCGCACGACATGGCAATGCCAAGGCGTTATGTTTTAGAGCCAGGCATGATCGGTACTGATGATGCGCAGAAAGCTAAAGATGCATGTAAGTTCGATGCCATCGATCTGGATATGCAGGAAGAGACCCTCGAGCTGAAAGCCGGTGCCGTTATCTGGGCAACAGGCTGGCGTCCATATGATGCGGCTAAGATTCAGCCATACGGTTATGACCGTATCGATAACGTTATCACTAGCGTTGAATTTGAACGTTTGATGGACCCTAAAGGCCCGACAGGCGGCAAACTGGTTCGTCCATCTGACGGTAAAGAAGCAAAGAACGTTGCCTTCATTCAGTGTGCTGGTTCACGTGACGTGAATCACCTGAAACATTGCTCACGTATCTGTTGCATGGCTTCATTGAAGCAATCAACCTATGTTTCTGAGAAGTACGCAGATGATGCTGATGTATCTATCTACTACATCGATATCCGTGCCATTGACCGTTTTGATAATTTCTATCAAAAAGTTCAAGACGACAAGAACGTTACTTTCATCAAGTCGAAAGTAGCAAACATCGTTGAGAATAAAGAGAATGGTAACCCTGTACTGAATGGTGTGAACACTGAAGGTTATGACCGTTATGCCAATGAGCATGACCTGGTGGTCCTGGCTATCGGTATGGAGCCAAGTGTTGATAAGGACACATTCCCAATCGAAATTAAAGTGAACGACGAAGGTTTCATCGAACAGGACGAAGCTAACGGCGGCGTATTTGCTGCGGGTTGTTCATCTGATGCGCTGGACGTTAACCGTGCAGTACAAAGTGCAACAGCATCTGCATTAAGAGCCATTCAGGTTGTTAATAAAGTTGCACAGGCGGAGGGCTAAGAAATGGCTGATGAAATAAAAATTGGCGCTTACATCTGTAATGGCTGTGGCATCGGTGACCGTCTAGATTCTGGTCAACTTGAAATGACTGCTACCCGCGACGGTAAAGCAGCGATCTGTCAACAATCTGACTTCTTATGTTCAGAAGCTGGCGTGAAGATGATTCAGGACGATATCGATAACGAAGGTGTTAACCACGTTGTTATCGCTGCTTGTTCTCGTCGCGCTAAAATAGAAGCCTTTGCTTTTGAAAACGTGACACTGTCTCGTGCTAACTTGCGTGAAGGTGTTATCTGGGTTCGCCCTGATGAAGATGACCAGCGCGAAACGACACAGGAAATGGCAGACGATTATATCCGTATGGCCTGTGCAGAATCTAAATACATGAAAATTCCAGCAGCTAGTGGCCAACAGGATGTGAATAAAAACATCTTAATCGCCGGTGGTGGTGTGTCTGGTATGACAGCTGCAATCGAAGCGTCAAAAGCCGGTTATCCTTGTACTATCGTTGAGAAAACGGGTGCATTAGGCGGCGCAACTGCACAGTTGTATAAAAAGATTCCTACCAAAGCGCCTTACACAGATCCAGAAGATAATGGTGTGGCTGAAATGGTTGCTGCGATTGAAGCAGACAGTAACATCACGGTTTGTTTGAATTCTACCTTGACTAAAACTGCTGGTGCACCGGGTCGTTTCGAAGCGGATATTAGTACCGAAAGTGGCAGCACTGAGACTAAAATGTTTGGTGCGATCGTTCAGGCGTCTGGTTTTACACCTTATGATGCGAACAATCTTCCTGAGTTCTCTTACGGTAAAAACAAAGACGTTGTAACACAGGCTGAACTTGAGTTGCTTGCTATCGAAGCGAATGGCGGTGCGATCAAACGTCCTTCTGACGGTAAAGAAATTGAGAGTGTATTGTTCATTCAATGTGCCGGTCAGCGTTCTACTAAAGAGAATCATTTGCAGCATTGTTCTGGTTACTGTTGTTCTGCATCTATCAAGCAGTCAATGTACTTCAAAGATCAAAACCCTGATGTCGACACAACCGTGCTGTACACAGATTTACGTACGCCAGGTGCAGGTGGCGAAAACTTCTACCGCAGTGGTCAGAAGAAAGGCGTTATCTTTACTAAAGGTGTTGCATCAGAAGTGGTTGACGGTTCAAGTCCAACCGTTAAGTTTAAAGACTTAATTCTTGATGAAGACGTAGACGTTGAAGTTGATCTGGTTGTATTAGCGACTGGTATGGTTGCAAATGCAGGTGAGCCGACTCGCGAAGAGATCACTATTGCAGAAAACGAAGCAAAAGAAGCGGGTACTGAATATAAAGTATCTGTTGAGTCAATTCTGAACCTTGATTATCGTCAAGGTAAAGACATGCCGCACATGGATAACGGCTTTGCTGATTCACACTTCATCTGTTTCCCATATGAAACACAGCGTACCGGTATGTATGCAGCGGGTCCTACACGCCGTCCGATGGATATCGGTCAGTCGATGGATGATGCTATGGGCGCTGCGATGAAAGCGATTGCTGCTGCTGAAAACTCAGGTCTAGGTAAAGCGGCGCATCCTCGTGTTGCTGATTTAAGTTTCCCGACTGCTCGTCTGGAAGGTTGTACACAATGTAAACGTTGTACAGTAGAGTGTCCGTTCGGTGCGATCGATGAAGATGAAAAAGGCTTCCCGCAATTTAACGAATCACGTTGCCGCCGTTGTGGTACCTGTATGGGTGCTTGTCCGGTACGTGTTATCTCATTCGAAAACTACTCGATCGATACGGTGGGTCAACAGCTTAAAGCCGTTGATATTCCAGATGAGTTTGACGAAAAACCTCGTATTCTTGTACTTGCTTGTGAGAACGATGCTTATCCTGCATTGGACATGGCAGCGCAGAACAAGATGGATTACAGCGCGTTCACACGTGTTATTCCGATTCGCTGTTTAGGTTCTATCAGCTTGAGCTGGATTACTGACTCGATGAACAGCGGTTACGACGGTATCATCCTGATGGGTTGTCCATCTGGCGATGATTACCAGTGTCACTTTGTCAAAGGTTCAGGTACTGCACAAGAGCGTATGTCGAAAGTAGCTGACACGCTTGAGTCATTAAGTCTTGAGCCAGAACGTGTACAGACTTATGAAATTTCGATTACTGATTCTGAAAAAGTAACGAAAATAATTAACGACA
Organism: Gammaproteobacteria bacterium; assembly: GCA_030637945.1. Classification (GTDB taxonomy): domain Bacteria; phylum Pseudomonadota; class Gammaproteobacteria; order SZUA-229; family SZUA-229. Next base: position 4,604 of record DAOWFN010000209.1, on the reverse strand, counting down.
TGGCTGATACGATCGAACAGATCGGCATGAGCCCATTCAAGTTCTAATAGGAGTTAATAATGACTGATTTAAATACAGGCATGGTTGAAAAATACCGTAATAACTTCCTGAAAGAAGTTGAAGCCAACGTTGAAGAAGGCGATTGGGTGAAGATGTGTATGCAATGTGGTGTGTGTTCAGGCTCATGTCCATTAGGTGCGCACTGGGATCATCCGCCACAGGAATTGTTCATGATGATTCGCGCCGGCAAACGTGATGAAGTACTGCAATCAACTTCGATGTGGATGTGTACTTCATGTTACAACTGTATCGTTCGTTGTCCTCGTGAATTGCCGATTACGCACATCATGCACGGTCTGGCGCATTATGCGACACGTTTAGGTATCGAACCTAAAGGTCAGCCAACACGTCAGTTCGCCCAGTTATTCTGGGATAACCTGGCTAAACATGGCCGTGTTAACGAATTGTGGTTAGGCGTAAACCTTTACTTCATGAACGGTATCGTCGAAGGCATCAAGGTTGCACTAGGCATGGCAGGCATCGGTCTTGGCATGCTTAAGTCAGGTCGCTTAAGTCTGAAAGAACTGATCGGTGGTCACACTGTGAAAGACAAGAAAGGCTTCCACGCAATGATCAAAAAAGCAATGGAGCTGGAAGCAGCTCGTGTCGATGGCTCTAAATAAAACCTATATATAATATAGGGGCAGGAAAAAATTATGGCTACTAAAGAATATTCATTTTACCCGGGTTGTTCATCGCAAGAAGGTGCGTCTTCTTCGAACTACCTGAAATCAGTACAGTCTATGTGTGACGTGCTGGATATTAAACTTAACGTGATCCCGGACTGGAACTGCTGTTCAGCATCTATCGGTTACTGTGGCGGCGGCGAGTTACCTCGTTTAGCACTGTCTGCACGTAACATCGCATTGTCAGAGCAGCACAACCAGGGTCAGGACATCGTCGCAACTTGTGCGGCTTGCTGGTTAGCAACAAAAGAAACACAGGAACGTTTAGATGACGACGCGGGTCTGATGGAAGAAACTAACATCGCACTGGCAGAAGCGGGTCTTAAGTTAGAAAACAAATCCAAGATCCGTCACATGGTCGAAGTATTGATCGAAGACATCGGCTTCGAAGAGATGGGCAAACATGTAACTAAACCACTGGACGGCATCAAGATCGCTGGATACGTGGGTTGTCAGACTAACCGTCCATTCGGTATCGAAGGTGAGTCTTTTGAGAATCCTAAGTACCTTGATAAGTTCATCGAAACCATGGGTGCTGAGCCTGTTGAAAACTACGACAAGAAAGTATCTTGCTGTGGCGGTGCGTTAGCATTCTCCGAGCCGGAAAAATCTCAGGCATTGATCAAAGACATCATCGAAGCGGCTTATGACGGTGGTGCCGACATGATCGTTACACCATGCCCGGTATGTCAGATGAACGTAGAAGTTTATCAGGATAAAATTAATGCTCAGTACGGCACCAAATTTAATATCCCTGTAACTTACTACAGCACGCTGATGTCAGTTGCTTACGGTAAAAATGGCAAAGAGTCTGGCCTTAATGGACAGATTATCAAAGCTAAACAGCTGGAAGAAATTGCTAGTAAATAATCGGCCATAGTTATTCACGAAGAAGCCCGACTTGTTCGGGCTTTTTTGTTGCCGAAATAAATTCGCGGAATGGAAAAATTCCGCTCCTACAGGATGGGTGTTGTTGTAGGAGCGGATTTTTTCCATTCCGCGATGAATTTACAACCAGACAGCATCCCAAAAAGGGTAATCACCAATCGTATTAACTAAGCCAGCACGCAAAGGATTAGCGATAACGTATCTGGCTATGTCCCTGATTTCATCATCTTTTCGCAATGCATAGTCATGGAATCCATGTTGCCATATGGCTGGTCAGGGTGTTCGATTAAGTTCATTTATCCTGTATGCAGACCTGCGTTTCACATCGGCCACTACCTGAGTTAAATGACTGGTATCTCCAAGAGAAAATAACCAGTGCAGGTAATCTGGCATAATTACAAAACAAAGTGACTGAATCTGCCGAGCCTGTTCTACATGTCTTAGTGAATTAACCACAAACCTGGCGTTATTAAAATTATTGAAGATTGGTTTTCGATTGTTTGTAACTGTTGTAATAAGATAAATTTGTCCCGGAATCGAGACTCGTCCTTTCCTAAGATCGCGTCCATGATGCTGCGCCATGATTTATCCTCCTTGATAAAAAACACATAAAGAATAACACATCCTGTAGGAGCGGAATTTTTCCATTCCGCGATTGTGTTTTTATGTAAAATTCTCGGAATGTGAAAAATCCGCTCCTACAAGGTAACCAGTGGTTTGAAGAACCTTGTTGCAAACTCGATAGCATCGTTGAGGGTAAAGATCTCCCGATTATCCGGGTCCTCTGCAAGCCATGTCTCTGCAATCTTTTTATCTTTTAGAAAAATCATCTCAGTACAAAGGCTGGTAGCACAGCAGTTATTTGCAGCCGAACTCCAGTTGAGGCCAAAGTGAACATTCTTGTTTTCTTCGTTATTTAAAATTTTCTGATCAAGCTGGTCGATTACAATGCCATCACCTGTGACATGGCACTTTGATTCGATATGTGTTTTTACGTTGTACATAGGGCTGATGGCCAGCGCATCAAGTGCACACATGGAATGTACCGTATGGTCATTGACATTTACCTTGTACTCGCGCTGCTCCATGGTGAAAGGATAGGCGCCAACGGGTTCGTCGTTTTCATCAAAGACAACCATGTCATTTGAGCGCAAAGTATTGATAGTTTCATCGATATCTTCAACGTACTCAGCGATTTCTGCTTTGTTAAGTGTTCGACCAAGTTCTATATAACTTTTTAGTATCAACTGGTAAACATTGGCTATCCCATTACTCAGAGTTTCCTGTCGTTCTGCCAGTGGTAATATTTCATTTAGATGATCGACGGCATTTTTCACTTTTGTATCCATAACTTTTATCTTCGTATTGTCTAAATTATATGTTGTTAATTTTTTGTATCAGCAGGGCGATATCCAGTAATTCACTGGTATCTACAGGGACGGCAGTACTGATCTCTTCTTCAAGCAGTGGTTGCCAGTTAGATAACTGGTATTCAAGTACCGCAAGGTCGGCATCAGAAACATCATCTTTTCTCTGAGCAATACGCTGTCGCAATATATCTTCTGGCGCTGTTACCTCCAGAATCACATATGGTGCTTTTAATTGTTCTGCGAGTTTTTGAAACGGTTTACGCTGTTCATGTTTTAAGAAAGCGGCGTCGATAATAATACTGTAGCCCGCTTCGATTATTATCGATGCAAGTTCGATAAGTTTTGCGTAGGTTAGTTGTGATGCGTTTTTCGAATAGATGCCCGTGTTGATGTTAGAGTCAATTTTGTCTGATGCAGTATCCGTTGAAGTGATTCCAAAAAGGCGTTTCCTCTCGACATCTGAACGGATACGTATGGCACCGATAACATCAAGTAACTTCTGGGACACGGTGCTTTTTCCGGAAGCAGACAGACCACGCATAATTATTAATTTTGGCGCTGGTTGTCGCGTGTAAGTGATTGCCAGTTCGAGATATGACTCGAACTCATCAATGGAATTTTTTCTTTCTTCATCTGTCAGATCGTTTTGTTTCAGACGTAAAGTGTTTACTTTGGCGCGAACCATTGCGCGATAACAAAGATAGAAGGGCAGAACAGATAGTCCGTTATAATCACCCGTAAGTTCAAGATATGAGTTTAAAAATCGGTTGGCCAGCTGTGGCTGCTTTCTGTCCTGTAAATCCATTACCAGGAAAGCTACTTCACTGATCACATCGATCCAGCGCAGCTTTGCGTTGAACTCTATACAGTCGAAAGCCACTGGTTTATTGTCTAGCCAGACTAGGTTGCGTAAATGCATGTCACCGTGGCATTCACGAATAAATCCATCACGTTTCCGTTTTTCAAAGACAGTGGTGAGTTTTGTGAACTCAGAATTACACCACTGCTCAAGTGACTTAAGCTTATGTTTGTATAGTTCTGTTTCTAGATGATCATTTATCTGAGTAAAATTTTCTTCTACGGGTTGATAGACCATCTCTCTGTTGCCATAGTCTTTCGTGGTGTCAGCAACTTCGGTTGATGAATGAAATTGGGCAACCATGCGGGCAATCGCATCCATGTGTTTAGTGTTCAATTTATCAGCCGATAGCATGTGATCCAGTTGTGCTGGCTGTGGGAACTGTTTCATTTTTACGGCATATTCAACAACCGAACCGTTGCCCGAGATGCGTGGTTTGTCTAACGTGCCGGTGATAGAAATAACATCAAGATAAATTACAGGTGCCAGTCTACGATTCAATCGTAATTCCTGTTCGCAAAAGTTGAGTCGTTTCTCCAGGGTAGAGAAATCCAGAAAACCAAAGTCCACAGGTTTTTTAATCTTGTAGGCGAAGTCACCTGTTAGAATTACCCATGAAATGTGTGTTTCGATGAGTGTTATGTTTTCAGTCGGATGGTCATATACCTCCGGCTTTAGCATGTTTTCTATATTAAATGGCATAACAAATTCTAACTTATTATCCGGTTTTATCGATGCTGA
>DAOWFN010000190.1 GCA_030637945.1 Gammaproteobacteria bacterium | reverse complement strand
CTGCAGCGTACGATAGATCAATTATCCGACCTTCATGGAATGGACCGCGGTCATTTACTTTTACAATAGCTGTTCGCCCATTGTCTATGTTTGTTACTTCCACAAAAACGGGAATAGGCAAAGTCTTATGTGCGGCAGTCATGGCATACATACTGTAATCCTCACCGCTTGAGGTTCGTCTACCATGAAATTTACTGCCATACCATGAGGCGATACCTTTTTGCTTAAAACCTGCAGCAGAATCTTTTACATAATATGTTTTACCCAACACCGTATAGCTGTCGGGGTTACCATATTTGCTCGGCTTAACGGCAACAGGCACGGCATCTGGGATCTCATCCCATTGCTTTGTATAGTTAACGGGAGCGCTATCTCTCACCCCTGCACATGAGGTCAGTATCAGAGTAAAGATAAACCACGAAAGAACTGGCCGCAGAAACAAAAGCCTGCTACCTGTATGAGAGAAAAAATCAGTCATTTATAAATCAATCAGACGCTATTTTTTAATCTTTTCGCTTAGCTGATAAACGGCCATCGCGTATAACGCACTATGGTTGTAACGCGTGATCACATAGAAATTATTTAAACCAGCCCAGTATTCATCACCTCTTTTACCCTTAAATCTCAGCAAGGTTATCTGCGCTTTGTCATCCAGATCTTGCCTTACATCAACGCCTTGATTTTTTAATTGCCCAACCGTGGCATAAGGTTTTAATGCATTTTTCTCTCTAACGACTGATTTATTCTTAACGTTCGCCGGATGCACGATGCTTTCACCTTCCTGCCAACCGTGCTCACTAAAGTAATTTGCAACGCTGCCGATAACGTCAGGCACACTGTTCCATAAGTCTCGCTTACCATCGCCATCGAAATCAACTGCGTAACGACGATAACTGCTGGAAATAAATTGCGGCATACCCATCGCACCCGCATAGGAGCCAGTCATATCATCCACATCGATATTTTCTTCTTTTGATAACAGCAGAAATTGTTTTAATTCGCTTTTAAAAAATGCGCTACGTGGCGGATAATCGAAACCAAGCGTTGTCAGTGAATCAAATATTGTGTATTTCCCTGTATGCTTTCCATAGTATGTTTCAACACCGATAATCGCAGTGATAATCTCTACCGGAACCCCGAATTCTTTCTCTGCACGCTCTAATATTTCCCTGTGTTTTGCCATAAACGTTTTGCCTTTATTACTACGCTTATTGGTGACGAAGATAGGGCGGTACTGCTTCCAGGTAAGCTTTTTCTCCGCAGGCTTTGCGATCGACTCTAAAATACTATCCAGCCTCTTTGCAGCTGAAAATCGACTCTCGAGATAGGTACGATCAAAGTCATGCTGCTCAACCATTTCATCGATGAAAATCTTTACCTCTGCACGTTGCGAATAATCAACTTTTGTAGCTGACTGCGCATTAATAAAAAAACCAGATGCTATTAAAAACAATACTATACGTAACACTTTTTTCCCCATAATTATTTTCATACGACGTAACTTTCCCGATTTATAGCCAACAAAGACCAAACACATTAAATAGTTATTTCGCCACCAGCCTGCGGTGCGTACTGATAGACATCAACATGCCAAAACCCGCCATCAGCGTTACCATGGACGTACCACCATAACTAATCAATGGCAGTGGCACACCTACCACCGGCAAAATTCCAGACACCATACCTACATTAACGAACAAATAAACAAAAAATGTCAGGCTGAGACTGCCTGCCAGCAAACGTCCAAAACTATCCTGCGCAGTTGCTGCGATATACAGACCACGGATAATAATAAACGCATAAAGTGACAATAAAACAATGGCGCCCATGATACCAAATTCTTCAGCAAATACCGCATAGATAAAGTCAGTTGTTCGCTCAGGAATGAAGTCTAACTGGGACTGCGTACCATTCAACCAGCCCTTGCCATAGATACCACCCGAACCGATCGCAATCATCGACTGAATAATGTGATAACCCGACCCTAATGGATCACTTTCAGGGTCAAACAACGTTAATACACGCTGTTTCTGATAATCATGCATGAACTGCCACAGCACTGGAATTAGCGCCAGTACGCTGAATATTGCTCCAAACAGAATTCGCCAACTGATGCCACCAAAAAAAACGACAAAAAATCCAGCCGCCGCTACCAGCAACGCGGTACCTAAATCAGGTTGTTTTGCGATTAGCATCGTCGGTAAAATAACCAATACTAACGAGATAGCTAACGAGCTAACTTTGGG
>DAOWFN010000002.1 GCA_030637945.1 Gammaproteobacteria bacterium | reverse complement strand
TATAGAAAGAGTGCATGATTATCTTGATAACGAAATTCTGGGCATTCACCGTAACTGAAAATTTCTTCAATTGCCCCAACACTGCCCAAAGAAAAGAAAAAGCCTTTATAACTCTATGAATTATAAAGGCTAATTTGGTGGGATGGCGGGAACTTAATTCTATCTTTAAGGTATTGTAAATATTAAGTTTATCTTGGCTCTGTTCTTATTGGTGTTACTTTTAGTGTTACTAAAACAAAAACTCACTTGAGTTTTTTAATTCAATACATCACTGATCTTATATAATTAAATTCCGAAACACACCAGCAAAATAAAATGAGTTGTAGTGGCTCAGATTTGATCTTACAATTTGATATGCTGATATTTTATATAGCCATGCAGTTGCTAATGCTTCAGATCCTCCATTAAACAAACGCATGTACTTTTTAGGTTAAACTTCCGAAATCACACAAGGCAGACATTCACACTATTGCCTTTATACTACTGCTAACACCACTTAGCCGACACATGGAATATATGTCTGTTAGGGAATCCTGACCTAAAGCGGGCATTTAGCTAAGTAGATTCAGATCCTGTTTTGTGTTCGCCACGCCTTCGGTGGCATCCCCGACCAGCGCCGAAAAGCACGAGTGAATACACTCGCATCAGCGTAACCGAGTATTATTGAGATTCTGAGAATCGACGTTTTGCTTTCTGCGAGCAATTGTTTCGAGATCTCGTAGCGTGTATCTGCGATCAGTGAGCGGAATGTTGTTTCTCGTTCTTTAAGTCGCCGATTCAGCGTGCGTGGATGCATAAATAAAACCTGTGCGAGGTCTGCTTCCGTGCATTTTCCGGAAACGAGAAGAGGATGTATGAGTGAGCGAGCCTGCTCCAGAAGATCGATATTAACCTGAGACTTGATGGTTGTTAGCTCTTCAACAAGGGTGCGATATTGCTGTGGGTCAGCGCCCGGGATCGACTTCTGCAGCCAGTGATCCGGAAAGATCATGGCATTCATATCTGCATTGAAAATTAGTTTCGCATTAAAGAGGGATGTGTAGGGCTGGATGTCGTCAGGTTGCGAGTGTGTAAATAGCACTTGCGACGGGACCCATGTTTCGCCGCACAATGCGCGCATAATATTACAGATGATGGCCATTGAGCACATGCAAATCTGGCTTGCCCCTCCCTGCATAGGCTGGTAGATCGCGAATCCCATTACGGCCGTACTGTTGTTCGTGGTCAGTGTCGGTATGCCGCCCCGGTCATGGATACAGAGGTGAAGGATTATATTATGCAGTGCTGATCCTGTATCCGGCGAATGTATCGCAAACTCGCTGAGCCGGCCGAGCGCATCGAGGCCGGCATGCTGTCCGACGAGCAAACCGAAATGAGGTATGTCCGTGTGTTTCGCACACAGCTTAAACAGTTGCCCACCTTTGACGTATGAAATGGTGTTTTCCGGGTCATCGAATAGCGCGCGATCGATGTCGAGTTCTGCGAGTATCTGCTCAGGTGTTTCGCTGGCATGTGCACGCAGCAAGTCGGGGATGGCTGCTATCGGACCGACACGTACGTACCCTGCCTTTGGCGAATTGGTTTTATGGCTGATCTTGTGTGTTTTAGCGTCCATAAAGTTTTAACGTCCAAGAAGTTGATTTGTCTCAAGTAATGTTGATCTGTCTCAAGCGAGGCGTCGCAAAAAGTCAAGAAAATATAACCGATTTGATTGAGAATTGACAGAGGTTATAAAAAGTTATATGTAGGAATTCAAGTGAATAAGAGGAGCGATTAAAAATCATGAGAAGTTATGTTAAAAGTGGGTTGTTAGCGTTATTGGCTTTCTCTGCTGCGCCAATGCTGCATGCACAGGCGAGTGAAGGGAGCGATCAATGGCAGTTCGAAATATCGCCTTATCTGTTTGCTACTGCATTAGATGGTACAACAGGTTCCGCTGGTGTTACTGTAGACGTTGATGAGAGTTTTGATGACCTGTTTGGTAAAATCGATTCTGCCTTCATGTTTATGTTCGAAGCACGCAAAGGGTCGTGGGGTTTGGGCTTCGATGGCATGTACTCGAAACTTGAGGATGAGAAGTCGAATTCATTTGTGGAGCCGGACGGCAATGTTGTGAGCGCGGATCTTGATATTACTATGACGCAGCAGGTGTATCAGCTAACACTGGCTTATCGTCTGCATGACACCGCCAAAGTCAAGTTTGATATTTTGGGTGCGGCGCGTTATACCCAGCTCGACACTGATCTGGATCTTGAAGTTACTGGTACTGAAGTATTTCCGGGAGGTACACACAGTCTCAGTGCCACTGAATCATGGTGGGACCCTGTCATCGGTGCGCGTGTAATTGCACCCTTCGCGGGAAACTGGGCATTCGTCGCTTACGCTGATGTCGGTGGCGGTGGCGGTAGTAGTTCAGATTCCACCTACCAGGCGATCGCCGGTGTTACATGGGCCTTTACCGAGTCACTCACGGCAAAAGCGGGTTACCGTTATCTGTACCAGGACTACTCCGATAGTAGTAATGGTTTCGTCTGGGACATGGCGATGGAGGGGGCCTATGCCGGTTTAGGTATCGCATTCTGAGAAAGTGTAGGGTTGCAGGACAGGTTGTAATGTAATGGTTTAGTGACAAAGCGTTGATGTCAGCCGATGTGATCGCTGTATTTTTAACAATAATTTGACTAAATAAAAAAATTAGGAGAAGAGTATGAGACACCTTAAATATATCGCAATCGGTGCGTGTGCCGCAATGTTGATCACAGGTTGTGCAACAGATAAAAAGGTCGAGTCAACAGAGCTTACAGGTTTCCTCGGTGACTACAGCGGACTCGAATCGGTGAAAGGTAAAGGCGGTGAGGAAATACGGCGCTGGATTGATCCTAATCTTAAGAAAGGCAAATATCTAAAGCTGATAGTAGAGCCAGTCGTATTCTATCCCGAGCCAAAGGCTACCAAGCAGATATCGGTCGAAACACTCAAGGGGCTTCGCGAATACACGACCGAGGCGCTACAGCGCGAACTTGGCAAATCATTTCTGCTGGTACAGGAGGTTGGCCCGGACACAGCTCGGTTACGCATTGCGCTAACCGGGGTCTCTACCGATGCAGAGGCAATGAAGGTCTATGAGTATATCCCCTTCGCAGCGATCGCTGCTGGAGTTACGACGGCTACGGGCGCACGTGATCGGGTTGCGTATATGATGGTAGAAGCAATGGCTACTGACAGTGTTACGGGTAAGGTGTTGGGTAAGGGCGTGCGCAAAATTCCCGGTAAGAAGCTGCTGAAAGATGACAAGC
>DAOWFN010000086.1 GCA_030637945.1 Gammaproteobacteria bacterium | reverse complement strand
TACCCGGCCTGAGTGGAAAGCCAGCGCTTATTATCGAGATGGCGATTATGAATCTGCAGTCAAAGCATTAGAAAACACCAGTCATAGCGATGGTTATTACAACAAAGCCAATGCGCTGGCTAAACTAGGCAAATACAAAGAAGCCATTAAAGCTTATGACAGCGCATTAGAACTTAACGAAACTAACGAAGATGCAATATATAACCGTGAGCAGGTAAAACAGGCCCTGGCGCAACAGAAAAAAGAAAAATCTCAACAGGATGACTCTGAAAAAAGCGACGAACAGGAAAAATCTGACCAGCAAGACAACAACTCTGAAAATTCTGAGTCTGATGATTCAGGATCACAAGATAAAGAAAATAAAAAAGATGAAGACCAGCAAGGCCAGAATAAAGACGAACAAAATCAGGACAAGTCTGCAGAAGAAAACAAGGAAAACGAGCAGGGAAAACAAGATGCTTCAGAACAAAACCAGCAAAACGAAGAGAAAGAGCTAAAACAACGCGACGCTGAAAAAGAAAAAGAACAACAGCAAAAAGAAAAACAACAATACGAACAGGATCAGAAAAATGACCTGGAAAATAAAGACATCGAGAACAAAGATTCTGACGAAAAACCACTTGAGATTGAAGTCAACCCTATGGAAGCTTCGATCACAGAAGAAGAAAAAGCCGACGAACAATGGCTAAAACGAATTCCTGATGATCCCGGCGGTCTATTGAGACGTAAATTTTTATACCAATATAAACAAATTCCAAATCAAAAAGACGATAACGAGCCATGGTAATGAATACCACACGAGATAAAGCAGTTCTGACATCATTATTCTATAGCTTGCTGTTGCTTTGCGTATTAGTAAGCAGCACAGTACATGCGACCAACATTACCGTGACCAGCAGCCGCAATCCCGTCGCACTTGATGACTCTTTTCATCTGATCTATGAAGCTGACAGCAGCGTTGATGACGCCCCCGATTTTTCACCTATCTATCAATATTTTGACGTGTTAAGCAGCAGCCAGAGTACCAATATGCGCTCGGTCAATGGCAGCTGGAGCCTAAAGAAGACATGGGATCTATCAGTAATAGCAAAAGATGTTGGCAAAATCACGGTGCCTGCTATTTCGTTCGGTAGCGATTTAAGCCCTGCCATACAGATTACGGTCCGCAACAGCACCTCACCAGGCAGCGCATCTCCAGACAACCAATCCTCCATCCCTGCAAAAATATTTCTCGAAAGTTCAATCGATAAAAAACAGGGATGGGTGCAGTCACAATTTATATATAACATCCGATTGTTTCGCACTGTGAGCATTACCGGTGCATCCATTACCGACCCTGTGACAAGCGATCCTGATGCCATTATTCAACAGCTCAGTGAAGACAAATATCAAACCACACGCAACGGCCTACGCTATGAAGTTTTTGAGCGTCGTTATGCTATTTTCCCACAAAAAAGCGGCCGCTTAAAAATCGATCCAGTCACTTTCGTCGGTCGTATAAATTCCACTCAGCCCAGAAATATTTTTGATCAATTTCGTATGAGCGGACAATTAAAACGTCTTCGCAGCAAATCCATCGACGTTAATGTCAAAGCCGCACCGGCAGCAATTAACCTGCAGGACTGGTTACCTGCGAGCGATGTGAAAATCTTCGAAGAATGGTCAGATGACATACAAAAAATAAAAGCTGGCGAACCGGTAACACGTACGATTACGATAGCAGCACGAGGCCTAACGGCTGTACAGCTTCCTGATTTAAGTTTCAGTGAAATAAAAAATTTGAAACAGTACCCTGACAAGGCAATAACTGAAGACAGGCAAGACACTGATGGAATAACCGGTCTTAAACAGATAAAGGTTGCTCTGATACCGGTCAAGGCAGGATCTTACACATTGCCAAAAATAAAATTACAGTGGTGGAATACCAGAACGAACAAAGCAGAAGTCGCAGAGATTCCATCGATTACTATTACTGCAACCGGTACAGCTCCGAAAATCGAAACACCTCTGCCACCACCATTGATAACCCAGTCACCAAAATACAGCGAGCAAACAACAAACAAACAGAACGCGCTGCCAGCCACTGCAGATCAATCAAACAATGAACCCTACTGGAAATGGTTAAGTTTCTTTTTGGCTTTCGCCTGGCTGGTCACGCTGGTGTTGCTGTTAAAAAAACCTAAATCTCACGCGACGTACGATAACAACGCAAAGTCATCTGTTAAAACCGCCGCATCTAATGTCGTAAAACATGCTAAAAACAATGATACGGTTAAGGTAAAGCTCGCATTAATCGAATGGGCGCAACTATTTTACAATGATGATGACCTGACAAATCTTACTCAGATTACCGAACATTGCTCACCTCAGCTAAAGACTGAAATCAGGCAACTTAATCACGTGCTGTACAGCACTGACAAAGAAAGCTGGCAAGGTGGTAACTTATTAATCGCATTTAAAGCCGAACAGTCAATAACTAAGCGAAAATCTGATACGAGCCCTTCTGCATTAAAACCACTATACAATAAATAAGAATAAAACCTTAAGTCCGCCGTCCCTGTATCAAAACAGAAGCAGCGTTTTAATCGATTAAAGTTTGTAATATTTTCTTTTGTTTACTACATTACTACGTATAATCGAGATAGATTATCTGCAATGGATCTGCCCTTTTAATTCACACTTTTCTATACATAGGTGACAATATGATTTTTGAATCGTTTGCAGACAGCCTCTCATTCTTTCTCTGGTCAACATTCATCATATCCGTCGTCCTCGGCGCCGTCGTCAATAAAACAAACTTCTGCACCATGGGTGCAGTCTCTGACATGGTCAATATGGGCGACTATGGGCGTTTCAGAGCCTGGTTGCTTGCCATCGCAACAGCCACCATCGGCGTCAGTATTCTCGAATACATGGAACTGGTTAATACGACCGATGCTTTCCCTCCCTATCGCGCTAACCAGCTCATCTACATAGAAAATATCATCGGTGGCATCCTGTTTGGAATCGGCATGACCTTCGCCAGTGGCTGTGGTAACAAAACACTAATACGGATCGGTGGTGGCAACATTAAATCTATTTTGGTCTTCATCATAATCGCGATCATTGCGTATTACATGACAGCACCTTTCCCCAATAGTGATAAGACCTTGTACAGTGTTTTGTTTTATGACTGGGTTAATCCACTGGCCATCTCTCTGGATAGCAATCAGGATTTAGGCGCCATCATCAATGAATTCAACGCCAGTGATAACACATCGTCTCTACGACTCATCATCGGCTTATCGGTCGCAGCCGGCATGTTATTTTATATCTTTAAAGCCGCAGAATTTCGCAGCAGTAAAGATAATATCCTGGGTGGACTGGTTATCGGTTTAGTTATTCTCACTGCCTGGTATACCAGTAGCAACATAAACGTTATTGCAGATGATACTAATTACTCTCTGTCAGGTTATTATGAGGAATGGGATATGCTGGCCGAAAGTGACGAAGGAAAGCCAGCCACCGGACGTACTCTTAGTTCGCAATCATTTACTTTCATCAACCCTATCGGTCAAACTTTTGGCTACATCAAAGACAAGTTTGACCCGGCCCTGTTAACCTTTGGACTGATCTCTGTTTTTGGTGTGATATTAGGTTCGTTTTTATGGTCACTTATCGGCAGGTCATTCCGAATCGAATGGTTTGTTGATTTTAAAGACTTTCTAAACCACTTTGTCGGCGCTATCCTGATGGGGTTCGGCGGTGTTCTAGCACTCGGCTGCACCATCGGTCAGGGAATCACCGGCATGTCTACATTAGCACTGGGCTCGATAATAACCTTTGTTGCAATCATTTTCGGCAGCGCCATGACCATGAAAATACAATACTATAAAATAGTCTATGAGGATGAAGCCAGTTTTACTAAAGCATTCATTACCGCTCTGGTCGATATGAAATTACTGCCATCATCAATGCGCAAACTGGATGCCGTCTAACAGTCAAAAACCTTCCATGGAAACACAGCCATGGTTCGTTTACATCCTACGCTGCGCTGACAACAGCTTGTATACCGGCGTTACTACAGATATAAGCAAACGACTGGACCAACACAATGGCGCTGATAAAAATGGCGCCAAATACACCAAGGCAAGACGACCAGTAGAATTAGTATACCAGGAGCCCTCTGCATCGCGATCGGAAGCCTGTAAACGTGAATATGTCATCAAGTCCTTAAAAAAATCACAAAAAGAATCCTTAATAAACAGCCACAACAACTAATCATTGATATATATCAATTACAAATAAATTGTCGACGTTATTATATCACTGTCGTAGGTTTTCATAGTTCCTGCGACGCACCCCGGCCGCACCTTTCAACTCCTGAGGGTGTGCCAGCAGCGTGAGTTAGTTACTCACGCTGCAATTTACTTTTTTCTCTTTGTTGTGAATAATACCTGTTATTAGACCGTCTAATACTTGATTAGGATTGTCTTAACCGTAATTTCAGGAGAAAACTCATGACAAAATTGCTATACCTGTTGATGTGTCTTGGTCTCCTTTCCAACACACTGGTATTTGCTGACACAACATCACTCTGGGGTGGTTCCAGCGTCACTGCAACAGAATATAAACCACAGAAAGTCGTCTACGATGTTCACGTTAAAACAGTAGAAGCCGTTGAGAGTGTACTAGATCGCGCCAGCTACCTGAGTACGATCACTGGCGCTGACCCCTTTGATCAATCTATCGTTCTGGTATTACACGGCACGGAGTTGAGTTTTTTTGCCATCAAAAATTACAAAAAGTACAAAGATCTGATGCACCGTGCACAGAGCCTGGTAGAAAGCGAGGCAATCACCATCAAGATGTGTAAAATCGCAGCACAAGGTCAAGGTTTTTCCCCTGAAGACATTCATGGTTTTATCGAAATGGTGCCCATGGGTGATGCTGAAATAATTCGCCTGCAATACGAGGATGGTTATGCTTACATGCAATAAACAACTGCGACTAGCTTCTACGCTCTTTGCCCTGATGTTTTTTAGTACACCACTATTGGCTGAAACAGCCACAGAAACATCGCAGAGTACTACGACAAAATACGCACCGACATCCGTTGATATGGAAGTCAAAAAAGTATCTGAACATGTTTATTACGTCGAAGGTGTTCCTGGTATAGCAACAGATAATGAAGGCTTTATCTCTAATGCGGGTTTCATAGTAACCGATGACGGCGTCGTTGTTTTTGACTCCCTGGGTACGCCTTCGCTTGCCAATAAGCTCATACAAAAAATTAAATCTGTCACCGACCAGCCTATAAAAAAAGTCATCGTCAGTCACTTCCATGCCGACCACATTTATGGCCTACAGGTATTTGAAGAATTAGGTGCCGAGATCATCGCCCCTTATGGCGCGCAAAAATATATTCAATCCGAAGCCGCTGCCAGTCGACTGGAAGAACGTCAGTTTTCACTTGAGCCATGGGTCAATGAAGACACTCACCTCGTATTGCCCGATACCACGGTCGAAAAATCAAACACGTTTAAGCTGGGCGGAATAACTTTCACTATCAATTACATGGGTAAAGCACACTCTGACGGTGACCTTACTTTACTGGTCGAACCAGACAAAGTGTTATTTTCCGGCGATATTATTTTCGAAGGCCGTATTCCGTTTGTCGGCAGTGCAGATTCTAAAAAATGGTTAGACACATTAACTCGCCTGGAAACCGGCGGACTCTCCGTGCTGATACCCGGCCACGGACCTGCCTCAAATAATCCCAAAGAAACCATTTCACTCACTCGCCGCTACCTGGCCTATCTTCGTAAAGTTTTAGGCGAAGGCATCGAAGATCTAACACCATTTGAAGAAGTCTATGCTGATGCCGACTGGTCAGAGTTTAAAGATTTGCCAGCTTTCTCTGAGGGTAACCGCATCAATGCCTATCAGGTGTACCTTTCTATGGAAGCGGAATTGCTTGAACAATAAGGATGGCTGATAACGGCCAAACTCAGACCTTCAGCAAAAACAATAACGGCTCCCGAAGGAGCCGTTATTAATCAATTTTAAAACCATTACTCAAGTGAGCAATCGAAGTGAGTCCCTTATCCTCCAAATATTCAGGGAAATTATTGGAGCAGTTCTCTGGATGCACACAATCAATAGCATTAATTTACCGTAATAGTGAAGGCTTGTATGGCTGATAATCCATCCTGATCCTCAACCATCACTTGAGTAGCATTATCACCAACACTTGCTACGCCTGGTGTCCAGCTGATCAAACCAGTCGAAGGATCAATCGTCATGCCGGCTGGTGCAGTAACTAACGAGAAGGTTAACATGTCCCCTGCGTTGGGGTCGGCCGCTTCAACATCATAGCTATAAAGCACATCGACTGTAGCTTCGGTGATCGGTGTCGTAGTAATGCTTGGCGCCGAATTTTCTACATCCACCGTGACAGAATGCTCCACCGGGTCTACCTGGTCGGCGCTTGCCGTTGCCGTGTTGACGATGCTCGTGTCCTCCGGCTGCACGCTGTATGTGGCCGTGCACTCGAGTGTCGTGTCAGTCGCCAGTGAGGCAGGTAGTGCAGTGTCACAACTCAGTTCACTCAAACCGGCCAACGGATCACTTACCGTGACATTCGTGAGCGAGACATTACCTTCATTTTCAAGTTTCATCCGGTACGTCAGCGTGTCACCAACGGTAACCGTGCCGGATGCGTCCTCGTCAGCATTACCGTCCAGCGTCTTCAACAGGGTTAGGATCCGAATTTCAATCAGTGTGAAATCCTGCTGAGCACCATCTGCGACAGCATTAGCCTGCACCTCGGCCTCTTCTATGAACAGCAGGTCATCGTCGGCATCCGGGTCATCAGCCTCGCACACCAGTGCAGCGGTATACAAGCCAGGATAAATTAGGCCGGTGTTATAGACGTAGTTACCTGTGCCAGTATCAAGCTGAACTTGTGCCTCCAATAATGGCCGGTCGGCCTGCGGGCAGATACTGGTATCTGGATCAAGGCAGATGTCATCTGGTGTAATAATGTCTGCTCCACCTTCATAAACATATACCCAGCAAGCATCCGGATCCAACTCACTGTGCTGATCTTCAACTAAGCCATGAATGAATGAACTGGCCAGCTCGGTATCCAGTATGCGCAGTGTTGGTCGTACGATGTAATCAAAATCTGCACGTGGTTTGTTGGGGCGTCTCAGTGTGAGAGACTTCCGCAAATCAAAATCGATGGTAAAGTCGATCCAGCCGGTATTATCGATAGTGAATTCACGATTGAGCTTAAAACCGCTCTGCGTACAACTCGGGCATTTCACCAGGTACTC
>DAOWFN010000130.1 GCA_030637945.1 Gammaproteobacteria bacterium | reverse complement strand
TTTCGGCAAGGCTTTCATTGAATTTAATCAACGCAGGATTAGCAACAGGTGCTGGCCTGGTCTTTACGTAGAATTCTTTTCCTAATGTTACGTATCGATTGTTGAAAGGGATTGGGTTCAATTTTTTCTCTGCTGTTAAATATGGATAAACTACAGTTTAACTTACTAAGTGTTTTACAAAGTCAGAGAAAATATACGGGAATATATTCAGAATTTACTCAAGGGCACAGAGCACCCCATCTTTATTTTTCTACTTTAAAGATATTCGAACGAATAGAAACAAATGAAAAAACAACCATCCAGGATGTTATAAACAAAATATTGGTTTTTTGCATCAGGCCATAAAATGCAATCTCGAATACCGGCCTCAAAAAAAGCAATGATAATAAAATCACAAACAATACTGCGGTGACGTTGGCAGTTAATCGAGTGTAACGCTTTAAACGACCGTCCTGTATGCAATCTTTAATGCCAATCAATGCTAATGGAAAAAACATGAATTGCATGATGGCGCCCAGTACATGAGGAAGACGAGATACAACCTCTGCTGTGGGTGACTGAACAGGAAAAATAGCAACCAGAAGCGCACCAATTCCTGCAAGCCAAAAGAACAACGGACCAGAAATAATAGAAAGGCGTGTATTTAAAACAAACAATGCGGCACAGGCAATTTCAGCAACGGCAAAACAGTAAAACCCAAGATTAATAATATAACCGCTATCGCCTATGGCATACCAGCTAAGCGTGCTCGACACCCAGTCAAGTTCCGGTTTAATAAAATGTATTAAGAATAAGTCGATCAAGAAAAAGACCGAGCAAAAAAATATGAGATAAGGAAGTTTGGTTTTCATGTTCTTTTTAACAATGGGGACTGGTTAAAAGTTAATACCTCCGTCCCCTTCAAATTATTGATATATCAAACATCATTGAAGTGATATCCTTACAATTGTACGTGGTAACGCCGTGTCTTTCTATTTAATTCAGGATAGAGCCCATGAGTACACAAACTTCTAAAGTCAGTGAAAACTATCTGGTTATTTTATTTGTTTTTTTCTTTTTGCTGATTCTTATTGTTTTGATGATACCGACTAAAAGCGAAGCCATGCCTGCGTTTGCCCGCACATACAATATGAGTTGTATCGCATGTCATGCGGCCTTCCCCAGGCTCAATGAATTTGGTGAACAATTCGTTAGTGATAACTACCGTTTGCCCAACTGGAAAGATTCAACTGTAGAGACAGGGGATGAAATGCTTGCTTTACCGGACAGCGTTCCCCTGGCACTTCGTACCCAGGCATTTGTGCAGGCCAGGGAAGCCGAGACAATTGACGTTAGTAATGGTGACACTATTACTGCCGACACCGATTTTCAATCACCCTATTTAATCAAACTGCTATCAAGTGCACCTTTATCTGATCACATCAGTTACTATTTTTATGCCATCTTTGCGGAGAAAGGTGATAATGGCTCAGTAATTGTGGAAGATGCCTGGTTCTCTCATGATGACGTCTTTAACACCGATATCAGCTTAATGCTTGGTCAGTTCCAGGTATCAGATCTGATGTTCCCTCGCGAAACTCGACTGACTTTTCAGGATTTTATGGTTTATCGCATGGCCGGCCTAACCTATGATCGTGGAACAATTTTTGGTTACACTGCTGGCCCCGTCGATCTATCACTGGGCCTGGTTAACGGTAACGGCATCTCAGAAAATCATACGATTAACAGTCCTGGTTATAAACGCGCTGACCACCTGTTTGATAACAACAATGGCAAAGCAGTCTTTGGTCGTGTTGGTGGAGATATTGCTGGTATAAATCTTGGTTTGTTTGGTTATTCCGGAACTCAGAAAAATGCTACTGGAATCGCCGGAACTGACAGCGGTGATCGCGACACTGACAAAATTTCTTACGGTGTTGACCTGTCCGGCAAATTTGGCTATAAAACCTACTGGTTTGCACAGTTTCTGCAAAACGACTGGGATGAATTTATTGCTGAAAACACCAAATACAGCTGGTTCGGCAGTTTTATCGGCGTTGATTACATCCACAGTGACCGCTGGGTATACTCACTTTTATACAATTACGCAGATGCTAACGATGTAAAAAATACAGATACTGTTTATGAAGGCATCGACATAAACTCAGTAACATTATCAGCTTCCTACTACTTCATGCGTAATGTGAAAGGTGTAATAGAAGTAAATCTGGATCTGCTCGATACTGTCGATAAAACTGGCACTTACTGGACTGGACATCTTACCGGCGAGAATTACGCGCTCATTGGATTCGATGCGGCATTTTAATGTTAGATAAATATCCTTTATTATCAACCCGAAAATCACTGTGCCCGTTAATTAAAAAAATCGTTATGTATACCATCAGTTTTTAATTATTCTAACCATCCTGGCAGTATTAAGCAGATAGAATTCTGCCACTTCATCAAGTATAAGTAGGCATTTTTTATTTTGATTGATTTCACTAAAAAAGATAAGCAGGTACGGCGTGTAATCCTGATAGAAGGTTCAGCTAATCTACTGGTTTTAGTTGCCAAAACCATCGTCGGTCTATCTACAGGTTCCATGGGAATACTGGCTGATGCCATTCATTCTTTAACAGATCTAACAAACAATATTATTGCCTGGATCGTAATACGTTTTTCCTGTTTGCCTGCAGATCGTGAACACCCTTACGGTCATAGAAAATTAGAAACTCTGGCCGTTTTTATTTTGGCTTCAATATTAGTTGTATTAGCTTTTGAGCTAGCGCTCAATGCCATCAATAAAGACTATACCGAAGTCGTTTCCAGTGGTCTTGAACTTTTAATTATGCTTTGTGTATTGCTCATAAATATAGTGGTGACTAGCTGGCAGCATATGTGGGCTAAACGACTTGACTCAGATATCTTGTATGCTGACGCAACCCATACCTTGGCCGATGTTCTAATTACCATTACTGTAATCGCCGGCTGGCAATTATCTGCTATAGGTTATGTATGGGCCGATCGACTATGCGCTCTAGGTGTTGCACTTTTCATCTTCTATCTAGCATACAGCCTGTTCAGACGTGCTATTCCCGTGTTAATAGATGAGTATGCGATTGATCCTGTAAAGTTAAGTAATATCACCAAAACAGTTTCTGGAGTAAGAAAAGTTTACAAAATACGCTCAAGATGGGTAGGAAAAACTCGTGCAGTTGATCTGGTTATTTCAGTTGATTCGACACTATCAACTGAAGAGTCACACGCTATTGCTAACACGGTAGAGTCCCTAATCGAAAATCATTTCGGCGCAACGGATATCTCAATCCATGTCGAACCAGAACCAAATATCTAGCCAAAACAGCTGAGCAAGTAAAGGGGTCGGTGACAAATAAGAATTATTTACATTTATAATTGATTGTCATTTGTCACCGACCCCTTTTATTGTTAGCCGTAACTAAGCGAAAGAAGCGGCGAGTTCATTTAAAAGTGCAACGTAGATGCCATGACAAAACTCAACAGCATCTTCAGAATTAGATTCCCATGATGATGACCAAGAGACATGTGTTTGAGCATCGTCACCAGAGGTGGATAGGTTAATGATACCAAAATAATTAGACACATCATTTTTTGATACAGGCGATGGGCCGTCATCGATTGAATATTTTAGGGAATAGTTATTGTTATCAATTTCTACCAATGTCTCATGAAAAGCACTATTCAAAACTCTCTTAGCACCGACTTGACCACCATCAATATC
>DAOWFN010000047.1 GCA_030637945.1 Gammaproteobacteria bacterium | reverse complement strand
TTGTTTATCAATCGATTGCGTAAAAAAATGCGCTTACAAACCGACCCAACAGTTATCTATGGCATAGAAAATTATGACGGCAACATACGTTTTAGAGATTTAAGAAAAGACACACCGTATAATACCTATACACGCTATGGTTTACCGCCAACACCCATTGCATTACCAGGAAGGGGCGCTATCCACGCAACCCTGCACCCTGATAAAACAAAGTACCTGTATTTTGTTGCGTATAGCGATGGCAGCGGACGTCATGTGTTTTCAACGAATTTGAAAGATCATGAAAAGGCTGTAGATAAATATCAGCGTAAACGCTGAAATCGCCCAGATGATCTACAGGATACAACCCATTAATAGCGATACACAAAACCGTCATTCCGGCATGTTTTTAGCCGGAATCTATTAATCACGCGTGGATTCCGGTTAGAAGAATACCGGAATGACAAGAATGCTTACTTAAATAATACAAATATAATTAAAGAAGACAACATGGGAAAATTCATTACACTCGAAGGCATCGAAGGTGTCGGTAAGACCAGTAACCTTCACTTCATAAAAGAATTGCTGGAAGTATCAGGACATGACTGCGTGGTGACGAGAGAGCCCGGTGGTACGAACCTGGGTGAATCTCTGCGTGAGATTCTTTTAAGCCACACAGAAGATGGCATGAGTGAGGACGCAGAACTACTGATGATGTTTGCTGCACGAGCTGAACACCTGGCTAAAGTGATATTACCGGCCCTGGAAAATAATCAAACGGTGTTGTGTGATCGTTTTACAGAAGCGACATATGCTTACCAGGGCGGCGGTCGCCAATTGGATGTCGATAGTATCAGCGATCTGGAGGACTGGGTTCAAGGTGATCTGCGTCCTGATCTAACGATTATATTAGATGCACCCGTTGAAATAGGGCGTGCGCGAGCCGGTAAACGCAGTGAGCCAGATCGGATCGAAAAAGAACAGGACGATTTTTTTCAACGTGTAAGAGATACCTATATTTCATTAGCTGAGCAACACCCACACCGAATCTGTTTGATCGATGCATCGGTTGACCTTGAATCAGTACAGAAGCAAATACTCAGTAAATTACTGGAATACAATATCATTGATGCTCCCGTCTGTTAGTATTTCTATATGATATATCCCTGGCAGCAATCGCAATGGCAACATATACATCAGTTACTGGAATCTGATCGCTTACCCCATGGCATGTTATTGCTTGGCAATCAGGGTCTGGGCAAAACAGATTTTTCTTTTGCTATGGCTAACGCTGTTTTATGCCAGCAACCATCGGCTGATCATCAGGCCTGTGGTCAATGTAAAGCATGCCAGCTGCTGGCGGCTGGCACACACCCAGACCTGCATCACCTGACACCAAAAGCACCGCCTAACTCAAAGAGTAAAAACCCGGTTCTGAGTATCCGTATCGATGATGTTCGAGCCTTATGCGACACCTTAAACCAGACCAGCCAATACAGTGGTTACCGTGTGGCGATTATCGAACAGGCAGAACTTCTGACCATAGCCGCAGCTAACAGCCTGCTGAAGACTCTAGAAGAGCCGGGACAGAATGTCCTTATCGTACTGAGCACCTCACGTCCTCATCGACTCCCGGTAACGATACGCAGCCGTTGCCAGATATTACGTTTCACGGCACCGGAGGAAAAACTTTCACTCGACTGGCTGAACAGCAATCAAACGGTACAAGTGTCAGCAGAACAGTTAAAACAAGCCTTAAAATATGCCGATGGGTCACCATTAGCCGCCCTGGATCAGTTATCACAGGCAGAGCATCAGCAGATCCTTTCAGAAGCCATGACGGCCAATATCTCAGGTAAAAACTCTCTGGATTACGCGGCAAAATTAGCCAAATTTGCCAAAATTCAGACCCTTGAAGGCATGCTCAGCTGGGTGTCTGATCTATCTCGAATATCAGCCTGTGGACCTGAGATAGCTATTACTAATGAGCAATATCGCGCTAAATTGCAGGCTCTAGCGAACAAAGCCAGTAAACAGCGATTATTTCGCTTTCATGACCAGTTAAATTTTAACCTGCTGCACAGCTCAATAGCGGTCAATGAACAGCTATTATGGGAAAACCTGCTATTATCATGGGACAATTTATAACTCTTTATAAAGAGGTTTCGCATGAACAAAAAAGCTGCTCGTCCGGGGATGTTATCTCTGAGTATCAAAGACACATCGTCGTTATATGCTGCTTTTATGCCTTACGTTAAAAATGGTGGTTTATTCATCCCAACGAATAAAACATACAGCCTCGGTGATGAAGTCTTCATGCTTTTATCATTAATGGATGACGGTGAACGTTTGCCTGTTGCTGGAAAAATTATCTGGATGACCCCGAAAGATGCACAGGGTAACCGTGCACATGGTGTCGGTGTGCAATTTTCTCAACAGGATAAAGGTGCGACGCGAAACAAGATAGAAACGCATCTGGCTGCCACTCTAAAATCTGATCGCATTACACACACTATGTAGTGCGCCACCGTAATAGGGCGACAATAATAAAAATACCTACCGGGCATAAAATGCCTGTTCATCCGGAGTTACAGTGTTAGTTGATTCACATTGTCATCTCGATTGCATCGATTTATCAGAATTTGATAATAACTTTGATAACTTAATCCAGCAGACACTCGATGCCGGAGTGGAGCACATGTTATGTGTCTCTATCAATCTTAAACAATATCCTGCGATGCTGGAAAAGGTACGTAACTATCCGATGATCTCTGTTTCTGTCGGCATGCATCCGATGGCAGATGAGACAGATGATTTCTCGATCGATTATTTAACTCAGCTGGCTACAGATGAAAAAGTTGTTGCCATCGGTGAAACAGGCCTTGATTATTACTATCATAAAGACGACCCAGACTGGCAGCAGGAGCGATTCCGCGCACACATTAATGTAGCTAATAAAGTAGATAAACCAGTAATAATACATACTCGGGATGCATCCGATGATACTCTGGACATCTTACGAGAAGAAGGTGCAGAAAAATGTGGCGGTGTGATCCACTGTTTTACAGAGACACAGGACTTTGCTGACCAGGCGCTGGAGATGGGTTTTATGATCTCGATGTCAGGCATCGTAACATTTAGAAATGCTGATGCTTTAAGAGAGGTTGCAAAATCGATACCGGATGATAAATTATTAATCGAGACCGACTCTCCATATCTGGCACCGATGCCACATCGAGGCAAACAAAATCAACCGGCCTTTGTGCAACATGTTGCCGAAACATTGGCAGACATCAGGGGTACCAGTGTCGAGCATATTGCAGAGATATCTCGAAACAACTTTTATCGCTTATTTAATATTTCAGTCTAGAAGATAATGGGC
The DNA here is from genome assembly GCA_030637945.1 of Gammaproteobacteria bacterium. Taxonomy (GTDB): domain Bacteria; phylum Pseudomonadota; class Gammaproteobacteria; order SZUA-229; family SZUA-229. The sequence continues at coordinate 1,564 of DAOWFN010000047.1, read as the reverse complement.
AGCTTTTTATTCAGTTCTGATCAGAAACAGGCATTGAGAATGTCCAGGCATCTTGCTGCCGCGATGTCACTGCTTGTCTTCACCTTTATCTGCGTGCTATTTTACTCAAACAACTTGTTCGCGATAGGCAAGCTTACATTTAGCTATATCCTTGGTTTTTTCTGGGCAGGTGTTTTTCTCTTCACCCTGACTTTTCGTCTTGGTTTGAATCAGAGGTTTGCAGATCCCAGCCTTACGCTTTCACAGATCGTATGGGGCACAACATTTTTATTGACTATTACTTATCTATTAAATGAATCACGCGGACTGATCTTGATGGCCTATTTTGGTATGTTCAGTTTCGGTTTTTTTAAATTGAGATTTCGTGAATTCTTGTCCATTGCGCTGTTTGCCATCCTTGGTTATACCTTGATTATTTTGTATCTATTTGTTTATGAGCCTGATCGGATAGATATCAAGCTGGAATTGCTTCGGCTGCTGGCATTCGTCAGTACGATTACAGTTATGTTATTCACCGGATCATCGATCCATCGTCTGAGGGAACGAACTAAAAATCAACGTACTGAATTGCAGGAGGCTCTCGAATTAAACAAAACGTTGGCGACTACAGATGAACTTACAGGTTTATATAACCGGCGCTATTTTATGGAAAAATTAGCGCAGCAAAAGGCATTATCAGAACGAGACGATTCTGATTTCGTTATCTGCTATTGCGACCTTGATCGTTTTAAAAATATCAATGATACATTTGGCCATCACACCGGTGACATCGTATTACAGAAATTTGCAGATATATTAAAATCATCCATACGTGAGATTGATTACGCGGCACGATTCGGGGGAGAGGAGTTTGTTTGTTTGCTCGTCCAAACCGATATGGAAAATTCGAAAAAAGTGACAGAACGTATACGCGATAGCCTGGCAAACTATAATTTCAGCGATATCGCTCCATCATTAAATGCTACCGTATCAATTGGCATCGCTAATTTTAAAGAGTTTAATACTATCCAGGAAACTTTAATGTGTGCCGATCATCGCATGTACGCAGCTAAACGCAGCGGTCGTAACAAGGTCGTTTTCTCTGACGAGAAGACAGCCGAATAACTACAGGCTTGACCAGGCGGCATCTTTTTCGAAACGTTTCCCCAATTTACTGGATAGCTGATCGAGAGTCTGGCTTAAGTTATCTTTACCTTGAGATCGTATATATTCCAGCGGCCCGCCTCTGAACGGTGCAAAACCGGTACCAAAGATAACGCCGGCATCAATCAGATCCTTATCGTCAACAATTCCTTCACGTAGACAGGCAGTCGCTTCATTCACCAGACGTAAAACCAGTCGGTCCTGTACCTGTTGCGGGTCAGCGTATGTGGCAGATTTATTTTTTACAGGTTTGTTGCCTTTATATTTATAAAATCCTTCTCCTGTCTTTTTACCTAACTTCTTATCAGAAAGTTCTTTTAGATTAGCAGGCAGATCCATACCTAGCGCTGCAGATAAAATATTGGCTACAGACTTACAGATATCAAGTCCGACGGTATCTGCTAATTCGATAGGGCCCATC
>DAOWFN010000189.1 GCA_030637945.1 Gammaproteobacteria bacterium | reverse complement strand
TTCCCGGATTCTTTGCAATTAACGGCTAGCCTTGAGCAGGCGATGGCTAACCCTTCATGGGTTTTAATGGCGATACCGAGTCATGCTTACCGTTCTTTTTTACAAAAAAATGCAAATTTATTCACAGAAGATATGGGTGTTGCCTGGGCAAGCAAAGGGCTGGAAGCTGGTAGCGGTAAACTAATTCACCAGGTATTGGCAGAGGAATTGCCTCAATGTAAAAAGACTGCGGTGATGTCGGGTCCGACATTTGCCGGTGAAGTGGCAAGAAACTTACCGACAGCTATCACAGTTGCATCGGAATCCGAAGCTTTTTTAATACAGATCAGCGATGATTTGCACAGTGGACGTTTTCGCGTGTATTCAAGTACAGATCTCATTGGTGTCGAACTTGGTGGTGCTTTAAAGAATGTGCTGGCGATTGCGGCTGGTGCAGCTGATGGATTAGGGTTTGGCGCGAATACACGAGCAGCACTCATAACACGCGGTCTGGCAGAGATGATGCGTCTGGGTGAGGCCATGGGTGGTAAACGAGCTACTTTTATGGGTTTGGCCGGTATGGGAGATTTAATTTTAACCTGTACCGACAACCAGTCGCGTAATCGACGCACTGGATTGTTATTAGCGCAGGGAAAAACACTGGATCAGGTTCATAAAGAAATCGGGCAGGCGATTGAAGGTTTAAAGACGGCAAAGGAAGTTGTGAGTCTGGCGCGAAAATATGATGTTGAAGTACCTATCTGTGAACAGGTTTACCGTGTTTTATATGAAGATTGTCCGATCGATGAAGCGGTGCATACGCTGCTGAGTAGAAAATCGTCACAGGAATCTATTTAAGTTCTGTTAAGCAGGTTTTTCAAAACGACTAAACTTTAGGTAAGACCAGTAAAATTATTCTGTCGTAGAGCCTCATAGGTAACGATAGCAACAGTGTTTGAAAGGTTCAGGCTGCGACTGTGTTCTAACATGGGTAATCGTAATATCTGCTCAGTATCCAGTTGTTCCAAATATTCATTCGGCAGCCCTCGTGTTTCAGGTCCAAAAATAAGGTAATCACCCGCTTGAAAATTCGTTTGATGGTACGATTTTTTGCCTTTGGTGGATAAGGCATAAAGTGTATTTTCAGGCAGCAATGTTTTTGATAACGCATTGATATTTTTATATGTTTTAACATCTGCCCATTCGTGATAGTCCAGCCCGGCACGTCTTAACTGCTTGTCTTCCAGTTTAAATCCCAGCGGCTCAATCAGGTGCAATGAGCAGCCTGTATTTGCACACAGGCGAATGATATTGCCTGTGTTTGGCGGAATTTCTGGTTGATACAGCACGATATTAAACATTTGCGTATTTAACCACGCATTTTTGCGTCGCATCATAAAAATCATGGTTAAAACAAGTTTTTCCTGGCGACAGAATAAAACATGGCAACATTTCTGCTATATAAGGAGTGATAAATGTATCTAATGATTTACGGGGAAATCGATGCCAGAAAAAAATCAGGCAAAAATATTAAATGATACTGACGTATCGTTAAACAAAACGGCTAGTTTGTTATTAGTTGATGACGATCCACTGATCATCGAAGGACTAGGTTTTATGTTGCGCAAGCAATATAAACTTATTACCGCTGAATCTCGTCAGCAAGCCATCGATAATATTAACAAGGCAGCAGACTTACCCAGTCTGGCTCTGATAGATCTCGGTTTGCCGCCCTATCCGCATAAGCCAGATGAAGGTTTTGCTCTCATCCGTGAATTATTATCATTGCATCCGAACATGAAAGTGCTGGTATTGTCCGGTCAGGATAATGACGTAAATATTCAGCATGCCCTGGCCATCGGTGCTGTGGACTTCATAGCTAAACCTGCCGAACCGGATTTATTGCTGGCACGTCTGCAGCATCATGAGCGATTGCATGAAATCGATCAGCTGCGTGATTCGCAGAAAACGGTTTCGATCGTAGGCGACAGTGATGCCATGCAGATGGTAAATAATCAAATCACTCAGTTTGCAGACTCCCCTTTTCC
>DAOWFN010000153.1 GCA_030637945.1 Gammaproteobacteria bacterium | reverse complement strand
TCAGCATAACGGTATAGATGCCACCATCCAGTATCATCCGAGATGTAATATAAAATATTATCAGGCGACCATTGTGGCTGAAAAACAGAAACCTTGTCATTCCCGGCAACATGTTTTTTATTGTGTAAGCGACCATCACTGTCGATATCAGCCAACCATAATTGATTGCCGTCCCACGGCATATTTGGATGACTCCAGGTCTGCCAGCATAGCTGTGAAGCTGAAGAGTTTAATCTGGGGCTGGCATAAAAATCATTGCCTTCTACAAGCGTTGATGTTTCACCATGGATGATGTTGATGCTTACGATAGTATTACTTACGCCATTTTTATCATGGGCTTCGCATACTGCTATAAGTCGCTTATGGTGCCTGTCATAGCTGAAGTCAGCATAACGGTGATTTTTGTTATGGGTGATCCGTGTTATCTGGTCGTTCGCGATGCGGTAGATATCCTGGTCACTATCATTAACAAAAAAAATCTGCTCATCGTCTGCGCAGTAGCTGCCGCCGCCATATTCGTGTACACGAGATCGTGCACTATAAGGTGCTGGTAGGATATCGGAGGTTTGATCATTTGTTTTTTGAACGATAACGCAGCGGCCGTTCTCTGTTGGTCGGCGTTCAATATAATAGAGAGAGCTTGTTGTTTGTCTGGGTTCGTCGATAGATAGATTGTCACTGGCAATTAACTCAGCAGAAATCGCTGAGGGCCAATTGCCAAAACCCATGATTTTTTTATTGTTGTTAGTTCGTCGTTCGGCCATGAGTTTAGGAAATAGTCTGATAAGAGGTGATAATAATAGAAAATAGTAAAGGATATCGCTATTCTAATAACTATAAGGGTTGGTTTGCATTATAATTAATGCCTATGGTTAATTCTTTACCTGATGGTATACAACGGAGCGTAAAAGCGTGTTATTAGAGATTGCTGGCGGACTGGTAATCAGCGGTATTTTGTTGCTGATTGTCGGCATTTTTATCGCGCGACAATACACCTTGCGTGCCAAGCTTGTTACTGCATTTCTTCTTATCGTACTGGCATCATTAACGGTTTTAGCTGTGCTTGATGGTTACATGATGAGTGAGAGCCTGTCAGAAGGTGCGAATAAAGCCTTGAGTTCAGCAGCCAGAAATTACGCGACTAGAATTGATCAATTTAATCGTCAGAACTCATTGTTTTTAAAAACCGAGGCTAATCTACAGGCGATCAATCTATTTATTACTCGAAAAGCAGCGCCACCATTTAATCGACAGGCGTTATTAGAGATCTTACGTGCGCTCAAGTCCAGGCAAAATGAGATCATTACTTCATATGCGATATTAAACACCGAGGGAATCAACATACTCGATACGGTTTCGGAAAATATAGGGATCGATGAAAGTAAGCAGAGATATTTTAGTAAATTAAGTGCTAACAGCCGGTTAGAGACTTACCGGTCACCGATCACCTTTGATGAGCAACAACCTGTCATCGTATTCAGTAGTGCGATCAATGATCTGTCTGGAAAGTTGATCGGTGTTTTAAGGGCGAAGTATGACGCTTCGATTCTTACCTCCCTGTTTGATCGTACTAAAGGTATGGTCGGTCAGGGTTCGTTTGCCGTTTTACTGGATGAAAACAACCTTCGCCTGGTGCACGGTAGACGAAATGATCTTAAATACACCCTTGCCACAGTAGAAAGTAAAAAAGCGTTGTGGAGATTACTGGGGAATAAACGTGTACCTAAAAACGCATCGATGGCATATGTCGAGCGACCTGAGTGGAATGAGAAAATTCAATCTGCCAGTGTCAGTTCACCTATCATAGAGACCCAGTTTTATGGCCTGGGTGTCGCGGTATTTTCTTCGGCTGTGGTCAAGCTGGATACTGCCCCGTGGACAATTATTGTCTCCTTGCCACAGAGTGTGTTTTTAGAACCTGTAGTAGAGCAATCGCAGAATGCATTAATTTTAGTTGTCGTCATCGTAATTTTGGTCGTATTGATAGTAATGGCAGCCACGCAATTATTATTAGGCCCTATTAAACGTTTGACTACGGTAGTCAAAAAAATTGCAGAGGGTGATTTTAAGGCGAAAGCAAATATTGAGGCAAATGATGAGATAGGAAGTCTGGCAAATGCTTTTAATGAGATGACCGAAAATATCAGTAACCTGATCGTAGACCTGGAAGATGAGGTCGGTAACCATAAACTTACGGCAGAAAATTTAAATAAGTTATCACAGGCGATCGAGCAGAGCCCGGTCTCTGTGATGATTACAGACCTTGATGGGGTCATAGAATATGTTAACCCGCAACTTTGCAAGATTACGGGTTATACAGAGGAAGATCTGTTAGGGCAGAATCCCCGCATTCTGAAGTCTGAACATACCACTGAAATACAGATTAAAAACATGTGGAATACTATTATTTCAGGTCATTCATGGAGTGGTGAGTTATACAATAAAAAGAAAAATGGTGACCTGTTCTGGGAGAACGTCACTATCTCTCCGATTAAGAATAAAGAAAACCAGAGCACACATTATCTTGCCATCAAGGAAGATATCTCTTTGCGCAAAGATTATGAAGAGCGATTATTGTACCAGGCCAGCTACGACAAGTTGACCGATCTGCCGAATCGCACATTGGCTTATGATCGTATTCAGCAGGCGATCGTTAACGCGATAAGAGAAAACAAACAAATCGCGATGTTGTATATGGACTTCGATCATTTTAAAAATATTAATGACACCCTTGGTCATAGTGCAGGCGATGAGTTCCTGAAGTATATGGCTGGCAGACTAAGGTCCTGTGTCCGTGATTTTGATACGGTGGCACGCTTAGGCGGTGACGAGTTTCTAATCATGTTTGTCGAGATCGATGAAGGCCATGAGGGCCATACGGTTTCCTTCGAAGATATCGTCAGACATAAAACAGAAGAGATATTAGAACGTGTTGCAAAACCCTGTGTGATACAGGAGATGGAGTTTTCTGTGACCGCAAGCGTGGGCATCGCTATCTAACCACAGGATGGCGATGATCCTCATGTGTTATTGAGAAATGCGGATACAGCGATGTACAGGAGTAAACGCAAAGGCCGCAACACTTATGAGATTTTCACACCAGAGATGGGTGACGTGGTAATGAAACGCGTGGAGATCGATAATAAGTTACGACACGCATTAGAAGATGGTGATTTTTATCTGAAATACCAGGCTTTGATGGACTCGCAGACGCAATCTATTATCGGTGCAGAGGCACTGATACGCTGGGATGATGAAGAATTAGGTGAGGTTTCGCCGGAAGAATTTGTGCCACTTGCAGAAGAGAGTGGTTTGATCGTGGAGATCGGTGACTGGGTGCTGGATACAGCACTTGCCAACGTTAAAAAATGGCGTGAGCAAACTGAGCATAAAGATTTTTACATTGCTATCAACCTGTCCAGTCGTCAGTTTAGAGGCAAAGATATTATTAAAAATATATCAGATGTCTTGAAGAAACATGAACTGCCCGGTTCATGCCTCGAGCTTGAGATAACCGAACGACTATTGATGAAAGACGTGCCGCATGTCGTCTATCTGCTGGAACAATTTAAAGATATGGGTATCCGCTTATCGATCGATGATTTTGGTACGGGTTACTCGTCGTTAAGCTACCTGAAACGTTTCCCCTTTGACGTGTTAAAAATTGATAAGTCATTTATCTCTGGCATCGGTGAAGACCTTGATGATTCCGCACTGTGTGAAGCGATCATTGCTATGGCTCATAGCCTGGGTTTAAGCATTATTGGTGAAGGTGTCGAAAATAAAGAACAGTTTGAGTTTTTAGATCAGCGTGGTGTTGAAACTATTCAAGGTTATTATATTAGTGAGCCAATGGTCGATGAAGAGTTTATGAAATTTATCGCTATTTCAGAATGGATTGAAACGACTGTTTAAGAAATTCTACTAATGTTTGTATCCTATACGACGAATCCATAGTAAAACTGCTACCAGTAACAGAGATAAGAGTGACACTGTGCCACCACCTTTACTGGTTGGGGTTATGGCTTGTTTTGGTGGTGCAGCTAGTGTGCTATCGATGCTGCTGAAGTTGACTACTAAGGTTTGATTAACGTTGATCGTGATTATGGTGTCGCTGCCTGCAGTTTCTTGATAGGTAAATGATGTAATCGGGAGTGGGGCAATAAATGATACGTCAGTTTCAGTCCTTGAGTATGGGCCGACGCCAGAGCCACGGCTAAACTCGGGGTTGATCGAGTTAGCATGTAATGTGTAGTTACCGGCAGGTAAATATAATCTGTAAAAACCAGTGCCTTCTCGTAAGTAGTCAGAAACGATGCTAAAAATCTCACCAGTTACTATATTCTCTACCCAGATATTAGCGCCTGGCAGTATGTTACCTGTGTCGGTTGTAAGTAGGCCTTCGAGTACACCCAAGGTATCATTTATGTTTGTCTCAGGATAAAGTGCTGATGCAGCACTGATGTCATCTGAATGCAGGCTATCTGAATTTCTACAGGCGATTGGATACATCACCGGGTAACTGCTAGAACTAGCGCTGCAAAAAGCCGGAAAGCCAGAACTAGATTCCTGATTATTAATGTTGGCCTGACTGTGGTCGAGTCCAAAAAAATGCGCTATTTCATGCGCGAACAGTAATACATAGTCAGCATCTGTGTAACCAAAATCTGCACCATTAATTACGATGAAACCTTCTTCAAAATGACTGGATCCAAATGCAATTGATGATGCGGCAAACCCTAGTATGTTGTCACTTTGTTGACCAAAAAAAGCACTAGTAATGGTGCCGTCATTATCGTAAATCAGCGGGTTTAGCATGTCATTCGGGTTCGGTGCCGAGCCAGCATCAACAGCTATATAGGTAGTGTAGTTGCCCTGATTAACATCAAGATTGATCGATGCTTTATTCAGAGTCAGGTTTACTGTTGATGTATTGATGTTGTTCCATAGATTGAGCGACTGTTGCACCAGGGCATTTGCCTTTGTGTTAGATAGCGCGCCTAAGTCACCATTTTCAACATCGAGAGAAATGTTTGAATTTTGGTAGTTAACAGGGGTGTTGCCGTTAGGTCCTTCAAGGACTAAGGGGCCACCCGCGATAGATGAGCCGCTGTAAAGCATTACTAAATGAACAATGGTAGAGTTGAATGGTTTGCGCATATCGAATTAATGTGTGTTATACGCACGTATAGTATTGATGAAATCAACTAGCCGTGATTGTGAAGGCTTGTCGGCACTAATTGCTAGTGGGACTTGTACAATATTATTATCAATAGTAGAGGGTGACTCGGTTAAATTTTTGCCATTGCTGACAATTTGTTCACCATTGATGGTCGTTACTGTATAACTGCCTTGATACAAACCCAAAGGACTGCTGAAGCCGAGTTTTGATGCTTTCGGTAAAAATACAACATAATTATTGCCGGTTTGGAATGTGGGTATCCCGTGAATATATAGTCTGATTTTGGACGCGGGATCATAACCACCAATTTGCTTAATTGTGAGTGTGCGCTCTGTAAACCCTTTTATTGAATCTATTATTTTAAATTCAGTAAAAGTGGCAATGTACCCGCTTTGCTCGTCCTTTTTGGTTTGGTTGCTAACGACCTCTGCGAAGAAAATATGTGAGGCGCGGGTTGAGAGTTGCTCTAGATTGAGCGGTAGTACACTGGTAGCTGTTGCCGATGGTAGCCATGATAGATTTAATATTAAACAGCCTGCAATGAAATAGTTTTTCATAATTTATACGTGTTGCTTTAAATAAAACAAAGTGGTGATGTGTGACTGTTGATGATTTTTCCTGCGCATGACTACTTGGATGGTGGTGCCTTATAACGGCTCGTATCAGTAATGAAGCTTGATCACTCAGGACATTCAGTAGTATTGAGTTGACCGGCACTCAGTAGTTCCTCAGTAAATCCAAATTTTAGTGGATTGCTTAATCGTTGTGTATAAATAATGCCATCGAGATGGTCGCACTCATGTTGTACGACTCGGGCGTGGAAGCCTTCAGCATTTACATCGACAGGATTGCCAGAAGCGTCAAAACCTGTGTAGTGAATATGGGTGAAGCGAGAAACCACCCCGCGCATGCCGGGCACGCTTAAGCAACCTTCCCAGTCCTCTTCTTTATCGTCACCCAGAGGTTTGATTTCAGGGTTGATCAAAACGGTTTTTGGTATCGGATTGCTTTCAGGATAGCGTGGATTTGTATCGAAACCAAAAATAGCCACACGCAGGCCTACGCCTATCTGTGGGGCGGCTAATCCTGCGCCATCTTCTGCTTCCATGGTATCAAACATGTCCTCTATAAGAGAGTCCAGCTCTGGCGTATTAAAGTTTTCAACTTCAATAGCAAGCTCAAACAGGCGTTGGTCGCCAAGCCGTAATACAGGTCGTATAGCCATGATAGTTCTTGTGGTTATTGAAAAAGTGTAAACATGATAAAATTATGCATTATTTTAACTGTTTAGATGAAGTTAAATCTTCATAGATTGTGGATTATGACTGCCGTGACTCCAACTATAAGCGCCGAGCAACAACTATTACGCACTAAAAAAGTGATGGATGCACTGGATGAATGGGGTTTAAC
>DAOWFN010000064.1 GCA_030637945.1 Gammaproteobacteria bacterium | reverse complement strand
CCACCCCAACGCGCAAAGGTATCTGAACTACGAATCAGGCTTTTCACCATTTTGGAAAATGATTTCAGGACTTCGTCGCCCGTATTATGGCCATATGTATCGTTGATCTTTTTAAAGTTATCCAGGTCACAAAGGATAAGAGACAGGCCACTGGGGTAACGTTCATCACGCCTCAGTTCATAAGATAAAACTTCATTAAACTTTCTTCTGTTATATATTGAAGTTAGCGGGTCAGTGGTTGCCAGGTGCTTGAGCTCGGCTTCAATTTTATGTTTTTCTTCAATCTCACACTCGAGTTGAGCATTTTTAGCTCTGAGTTCACCGGTGCGTTCTTCAACGATAAGTTCCAGCTGGTTTTTGTACTCACTGAGTTTTTTGGTTATTTTTCTTTGTCGTTGCAGAAGCAGCATTGATGCTAATGAAAACAGTATGAGTAAAAACATCACCTGGAAGCGAGACCATAAGTCGATGGCGTCAGGCCCAAGCAAGCCTTCTGCATATGAGCGATATTTTTCAAAGACGAAAACATCCAGGGCGGAACCAACAAACCAGAAGGCAAAAGCGAGAACAATGCCAATGATGGGCAAAGAATTGGGTTGTAACATTATTAATTTACTCATGTACCACTCCCTTAACGTGCTCCTGAAAGATACCACTCCTTAACGCGTACATAACAGACACTTGTCCGCTATGTTTATTCCTTAACTAAAAGGAGGTGCTCAAAAGAATTGTGGCATAACCTGACAGCCCAGTCTGACTATAAAAGATTGGCGCTATCTCAGTTGGTTTAGTGGCATTTAGCTCAGCGGTGCATGAATGCGTTGCTGAGAGATTTTGTAGTGGATTTAACCTTACTCGAAAGCCGAGTTCGTGACTGTACTAAAAGTCACATAAGGAGCCATAAATACAGAGGTAGACAGTGTTATGTGCCTGCACAGTTGCATTTTGTAACTATTAAGGAAGTAGCATTATCCATGCCACTAAAAAATAAAGCAATAATTACAATAAGTTAAGTAATAAGATGATATGAGAAGATACTAAAATGTAAAATAATTCGATAAATATCGACTAAAATGACCAATTGTTGGCCAATTCGTGTAAAAAATTCCGATTATTCTATTTTTGGCAGGTGGTGCAATAAAACGTCGAGCGTTGCTGTTGCATGAACTGTTTTACCGGCGAGCCGCATTTTGCACAAGGTTCACCCGCTCTGCCGTAAACAAAAAGCTTCTGCGCGAAATAACCGGGCTGACCGTCTTCGCGGGTGAAGTCACGTAAGGTGGTGCCACCCTGTTCTATGGCATCAAGCAGAATCTGCCTGATTGCAGCCACCAGTTTTTCTACCCGTGCTTTGGAAAGTGACCCTGCTTTTCTTTTGGGATTAATGCCGGCAATAAACAGCGACTCGCTGGCGTAGATATTGCCAACACCTACCACGGTGTGGCTATTCATGATGAATGACTTAATCGAGCAAGTGCGCTTGCGTGATTTTTTATAAAAATAGTCGCTGCTAAAATCATTATCAAGAGGTTCAGGGCCAAGCTTGCTTAGTAATTTGTGTTGTTCTGTGGGTTTGTTGGTCCAAAGCACGCAACCAAATTTTCGCGGATCTTTCAGGCGCAATATTTTATTGTTACTGAACACGAAATCGATATGATCGTGTTTTTCAGCAGGGGTAGATATCGGGCAAATACGTAAACTGCCTGACATGCCAAGATGAATAATCACCGTACCTGATGCTGCATCTTCACCAAAGTGAAGCAGCAGATACTTACCACGGCGATCAACCTGCGTGAGTCTAAGCTTGCGGATTTTATCAGGTAATGATTTTGGAATCGGCCAGCGCAATCGATGTTCGCGAATAACAACATCTTTTATTGTCTTGCCAAGAATATGCGGCTCGATGCCGCGACGACTGGTTTCGACCTCGGGCAGTTCAGGCATATTACCTGGCTTGCTTATTCATGGCCTTCATAAATTCTTCAGGCGAAACGCTCTCGCTTTGTTCGGAGAATTCATCAGGCAACTCTTTTTTAGCGCCGGGTCTTAATAACGAATCATAAAGCTCGAGATTAAAATGGTATTCAAGTTTGATATCGGGGCGAGCAATTACCAGCCAGGGATCAACATCGGTAATAAAAAACTGGATGGGCTCGTAAACGTTATCGATGTAAACCTTAATAGCGCCAAGTGATTTGCGTTCAAAATAATCATGCACGCCGAACGCTTCGGTGTTTCTCCAGTTGTTGAGTGTTTCTACAATGGCATCAGCAGAAATATCTTTTGTGCTTTGCCATATTTCTTTGGAATTAAGTGCCAGCGTCTGTTCTGGCAGGATTAATTTATTTATCTTGCTATCGGCAGGTAACAGGGTGCGTGCTACCAGTGTGCCTGGCTGTGAACTGAATAGTGGGTAGTGATGATCATCAATCAGGTGGACCCTGTTATTTACTTTAACGTAGCGGTAGCTGCTGATGGTGTTGATCATGCCGAAATCTTTTTGAAGCTTATTGATCGTTACAGAGGTGTCTGCTGGCTTAAGCTTATGTTTGCCAGGGTCAAGCGAGTCAGCAGTATGGACTCCTTTGCTG
>DAOWFN010000205.1 GCA_030637945.1 Gammaproteobacteria bacterium | reverse complement strand
TGTGCCACTTAACACCCTTACGGAAGGCGTTGTGTGGATGCCAGAAAAGTCCCATGTGCGGGCTAATGCTGACGGTTTTGTCGATTCAGTATTGGTGGAGCAGGGTGAGCGTGTTACTAGTGGTAGTCAGTTGATAGTAACCAGTGACCCTCTCATTAAAGCTAAACACAAACTATTCAAAGCACAATATCGTGAGCTCAAAGTTAAACATGCTGCACTGGTAGACGTGGATATCGTGCAGGCAGATATAACATTAGATGAAATGCATCTGATGCAGGGAAAGATTGCACGACTGGAAGAACAAATAGCTGATCTAGTAATGACAAGTCAGCAAGATGGAGTATTCGTGATGTCTAACAATGATGATATTGAAGGGTATTTTGTTAAACAGGGTGATCCAGTTGCATACGTTATAAATTATGATGAGGTCAGTATTCGTGTGGTTGTGCCACAAAACGCGATCGGCCTGGTCAGACAAAATGTCGATAATGTTGAGGTTCGTTTTGTTGGTCGTATTGATCAGGCATATAACACCAATGTATCACGAGAAATTCCAGCAGCAACCTATAAATTACCCAGCAAGGCGCTGGCCCAACAAGGTGGTGGCAGTATACAGACTGATCCTTTTGATACGGATGGTACAAAAACTCAAGATCAGTATTTTCAGTTTGAAATATCATTACCAGAAAACGTGATGACATCACACATAGGTCAACGTGTGTTCGTCAAGTTTAAACATGGTAAAGAATCTCTTGCCATGCAATGGTATCGATCATTTGAAGAGTTGTTCCTCAACGAACTTGGCAAGGTGTAAATACTGTGTCAGGTCATCAATTAGCGAGACAAAATCAATCATTACTGGCACCGCATCCCGGTGTTTGTTTTGGTCTGTATCCGACAAAAAAACAGCAAAAAACTGACTGGTACCAGGCGATGCTGTCTCGCTTTACCAAGCTGCGTGCAGATATCGTAAAACCTCATCGTAGAGCGCACCAGGCCATGCTGGATCGTGTGCACACAAATCATAAGATTATTGAAACAATGAGTGATGCGGCACTGGATAAATGGATCGTGGACATAAAATGCCGCTTACACAGTAAAGGCCTTAAAGAAGAGTTAATTTGCCGGGCTTTTGCCACCATCAAAGAGGTAGCAAAACGTGAACTAGGTATGTCGCACTATGATAGCCAGTTACAGGGTGGCTGGATCATGATGCAAGGCATGATTGCAGAGATGCAGACGGGTGAAGGTAAAACGCTGGCAGCAACCTTACCAGCCAGTTGTGCGGCGATGGCAAATATGCCTGTACACGTGGTAACAGTAAATGATTACCTGGTGCTGCGTGATGCTGAGTTAATGCGTCCAGTCTACACACGATTAGGATTGACCGTAGGTTATGTTATAGAAGGAATGAGCGAATTAGAGCGTCAACAGGCCTATCGATGCGATATAACATATTGTACGAGTAAGCAGCTGGTTTTTGATTATCTGCGTGATCGCATGATATTGAAAGAGTTTAATACGGAGCTGGATATCAAACTTTCATCATTATATAGCGCAACGCCGATTCAGGATAAATTATTGTTACAAGGGCTGTCTTTCGCCGTAGTGGATGAGGTGGACAGTGTGTTAATTGATGAAGCCAGAACCCCATTGATCCTGTCATGTAAATCTGAAAGTAATCAACAGGAAGAGTTGCATCGCGAAGCAGTTTGGCTGGCGAAGCAGTTAGATAATGGTCTTTATTATCAGGTTGACCTTAAATCAAAACAGGTCAAATTGACTGAACAAGGTGAAAATTACTTAAAAGAACTAACCGTTAATATGAGCGGGATCTGGCGAGGTGAAAGAAAAAGTAAAGTACTGGTCCAGCAGGCTTTGTCAGCACTGCATTGTTACAGGAAAGATATAAACTATATCGTCGAGGAGGGGAAGATAGTCATCATCGATGAGAATACTGGTCGTTCGATGCCAGATCGTTCATGGGAAGCAGGTTTGCACCAAATGATCGAAGAAAAAGAAGGATGTGAGCAGACAGGTCAAAATCAAACCATAGCAAGGATCAGTTACCAGCGTTTTTTTTCGCGTTATTTAAGATTATCTGGCATGACAGGCACTGCTTTGGAGGTTGCCGGCGAGATTTGGGGTACTTATGGGTTGGCTGTAAGCCAGGTGCCTACGCACAAACCTCCTCAGCGCCGCTACGATAAAACCTACATCTACTATACTCATGAAGAGAAGTGGCAAGCCGTAGTTGATGAGGCGATAGAGCAGCAGACGCAAAATAGACCGGTATTAATCGGCACGCGCACGGTCAAAGACTCTGAATACATTAGTGAACTATTAACACTTAAAAATATTGAACACCAGGTATTAAATGCCAAACACCATAAATTAGAAGCAGAAGTAATCAGCAAAGCTGGGCTGGCAGGGCGTGTTACTGTGGCAACAAATATGGCCGGACGCGGTACAGATATTAAACTGGATCAAGCAGCAGCAGAAGCAGGCGGTCTGCACGTTATCTGTTGTGAGAAAAATGATTCCAGCAGGGTGGATCGTCAGTTAATTGGGCGATGCGCACGCCAGGGTGACCCAGGCAGTTACAAAGTTATCTGCTCGCTTGAAGATGATGCTGTGATCAAATACTTCAGTAAATTTACTTTGATGTTATTGGAATATCAGAACCAGCGACAATTGACGCAAGGTAAGACAGTGCGGCCATATTGGCTGGCAAGTATATTAATTAATGTGTCACAAAAAATTATCGAGTTTAACCATCGTCAGATACGTAAATCCATGCTGAAGATAGATGAGCAACGTGAATCAATGCTGGCCTTTACAGGTGAAACTGAGTAAATAATAAAAAATGTTTAATAAAATACGAAATAGTCAGTTTACTGTTATATCCATTATTGCGTATACCTTAACAGCGGGCACAATAGTGCAGGCAGAAGATATTCCGCCAATAGATTGTATGATTGAACCCAATATTATGGTTGAAATCAGTGCACCGGTTGATGGTGTGCTAGATACTTTGGTTGTTGATAGAAGTGATGAGGTAAAAGAAGGAGAAGTTGTCGCAACTCTGAAGTCAGACATTGAGCAGGTGGCTGTGAATATGAGCAAGGAACGCCTCAAACTGCGTCAGATTGAATATAAACGTGCGCAAGGGCTGTATAGAAAAAAGGCCATAACATTAACTGAAAAAGATCGATTGGATAATGAAAAAAATCTAGCTGAGCTGGATCTTCAGCATGCTGAAGCTAGTCTTGATCTAAGGAAAATACGAAGTCCAATCGATGGTGTGGTGGTCAAACGTTACTCCTCTCCTGGCGAGTTTGTAGAATCCAATCCCATCATAAAACTGGCACAACTTGATCCACTAAAAATAGAGGTTGTTTCACCTGTTTCAAACTATGGAAAAATAGAAATTGGAATGAGGGCCAAAATTCTACCGGATTTTGGTGGTTATCAAGACCTGGTCGCTGAAGTCGTCGTTGTTGATAAAGTAATCGATGCAGCAAGTGGTACGTTTGGTATTAGGCTTGAATTGCCTAATAAAGATCATTCGATACCAAGTGGGTTGAAATGCAAGGTTCGTTTTATGCCTGAAACAAAACAAACCGTTATTGTTAAAACAACGCCCGAAAATTCTGTATCGACTGAAGAGGTAATTATTCCAGCTGCAACAATGACTGATGAAACATTGATGTGTTTGACAGTCGGCCCATACAAGGAACAAAAAACTTTAAATGATCTGATAGATGAACTGGATTCTGACATAAAGCAAACAGCCTTACGTTCTGATACAAAGGTAAACACAACCTATTTAGTAGTAAGTGAATTGTTTAATACACTTGAAGAAACCAAAAATAAAATGCAGTCAATGAAAGAGGCTGGTTTTACAGATATAGCAGTAATGAATAAAAACGGGAAGCATCGAATCGCACTAGGTTTATATAGACGGCAGGCATTCGCTCATGAGAGAGTAGAAGCATTAAAAAATAAAGGCTATGAGGTTCACATGAAACCGGTCAATAAAGAGGTCAGCACATATTGGGCTGATATCGCATATTTACCGCAATCTGCTAGTGCACTAAACAATGTAATACCTGAAACACGACGAGCTGTGTGTGATGAAGCGATTAAAATAAGCTTGTTGAAGTAACAAATATCTGTCTCAAAATGATCGATTTTGACTTATCCTACTTCGTCCTCCTATACTAAAAAAGTACGTTCTTTGTACTCATAAACACTAAATCCCTCTCATTTTTTATTAAATATTAGAACCGTTCCAGAAAAAGGGATGTTAATTTTTTATTTGTGAGCGTTTTC
>DAOWFN010000066.1 GCA_030637945.1 Gammaproteobacteria bacterium | reverse complement strand
TGGTGCCATACAATATATCTGCGTAGGCTTCATTATATGGCTGTGGATCCTCAGTGATTATACTGATAGCACCGCCAACAACATTGCGTCCCAGATGCACGCCGTGAGGACCCTTTATAACCTCTACACGTTTAACATCCAAAAATTCCTGCATCGACTGCACTGCACGCGACAGATGCACACCATCGATAAATGTTGCTACACGAGAAGAACCTGCGGCTGAAACAGTACCCCCAATCCCTCTTAAAAACACCTGCCCCACCCCTGTACTCGAAGTAAAAACCAGACCCGGTGTAATATTTTGTAACTCCTGAGTATTCTGAACACCTGCTGTATCTAATTGCTGTCCTGAAAACATATTTACTGTAGAGGGAGAAAGTTGTAGATCTACGTCACGCCAGTCAGGCGAGATAATAATGGTAGGGAGCGATGATGCGTGGATCTTTGTAACTGAGATTAATGTCACGGAGAACATTAATACAGTTAGTAACGAGGTAAGTAGTAATTTATTAGTGCTGCTGTTTCTTATTGTTAAATTCATGGATAACCAGATTATATATGTCCATAGTTGATACGACTTTTAATGGACCATCCATGAAATTTTAAAAAGCATATGAAATTTCAACTCTTTGATAATTGTACAATATCTAAATCTTTATAGGGTCAAAAGTTTTCAAAACATAGTAATATTTTTTTGGGCTAATCAGATCAGTAGATAGGTGGCCGATTGATTTTCATCAGTTGGATGATCGATGTCGCGATTTCTTCGACTGAGATATGACTGCTGTCAATACGACGGATATTTTCAACATCAAAAAGTGAATTGATCAGTCTGGTTTCTTTTTGACATTGAACGAGTGAGGAATACTCGCTATCAGGCCTTCGTATCTCACGGATAGCGTGTAAGCGTTCTGCATTAATCATTAAACCAAATAGTTTATTACGATAAGGTTGCAGTATTTTTGGTAGATTTCCTTTAGTCATATCAAACTCAGTTAACGGATAATTTGCAGCGCGCAAACCGAACTGCATGGCGAGATAAAGACAGGTCGGTGTTTTGCCGCTGCGTGAAACACCGATCAAAATAACATCGGCATCTTTATATTCCTTCGTGCTGATACCATCATCATTTTTTAAGGCATAATTGACCGCGTCCATCCTGGTCATATAAACGCGTTCATTACTTATTCCGTGAGATAAACCTTCAGCATGAGAAGATTTTGTACACAATTCGATTTCTAACGGATTTATAAAGGCATCGAAGAAATCGATTAGATGTGAGTTTGTGTTCCCAATAATTTTTCGGTAAACATCATTTATGATAGTGCTGAATACCAATGGTTGATGCTGTGAGGTCTGTGCGATCTGATTAATAGTGTCGGCAGCTGATATTGCTTTTTCTTCTGAGTTTATAAATGGCAGCGAATGATGTTCAAAATTCATCGAACTAAACTGTGTTAACAAGGCATGACCAAGGCTCTCCGCTGTAATACCTGTGCGGTCAGAGACGAAAAAGACCGGTCGAGGTATATCCATATTACTGACTATATTGTCGGATGCATTAGTCATTGATATCAGTTATCGTTTATAACTCAAGAATCTAATTCGGCAAGATGTAACCAGGTTTCTACTACGCTATCCGGGTTCAGAGATATGCTGCTGATTTTCTGCTCAAACAACCATGCGGCATAATCAGGATAGTCTGATGGGCCCTGACCGCATATGCCGATATATTTATTCTGTTTATGACATGCTTCGATCGCCATGGCGAGTAATTTTTTAACGGCGGGATCACGTTCATCAAACAGATGCGCGAGTAAACCTGAATCACGATCAAGACCAAGTGTTAGTTGCGTCATATCATTAGAGCCAATCGAAAAACCATCGAAATATTTTAAAAACTCTTCCGCCAGCACCGCATTGGAGGGTATCTCACACATCATGATAATCCGTAAATCATTTTCCCCTCGCGCGAGCCCATTGTCTGCAAGTAAACGAGTCACCTGCTCTGCTTCTTGCAGTGTGCGACAGAACGGCACCATGACCTCGATATTCGTCAGACCCATTTCATCACGTACTTTTTTAAGCGCACGGCATTCCAGTTCAAAACAATCACGAAAGCTTTCAGACAAATACCGTGAGGTACCACGAAAACCGATCATTGGGTTTTCTTCTTCCGGCTCAAACAGATCGCCGCCAAGGAGGTTTGCGTATTCATTGGATTTAAAATCAGATAAACGCACGATAACCGCATGGGGTGAAAAAGCAGCACCTAAAGTTGCAATCCCTTCGACCAGTTTCTCTACATAAAAACTTACTGGATCACTATAACCTGCAATACGTTTACGAATCTGTTGTTGTAAGTTTTCTGTTTGTTGATCGAATTGCAACAATGCTTTCGGGTGTATGCCGATGGTATTATTGATGATAAATTCAAGCCGGGCTAAACCGACGCCGGCATTCGGTAATCTTGAAAAAGCAAAAGCGCGACCGGGGGTGCCTATATTAAGCATTATTTTAGTTGGCAGTTCAGGCATGTCGCCGGTGTCGGTGCGGATGATTTCGAAATCAAGCAAACCTTGATAGATCACTCCTACATCACCCTCGGCACAGGAGACCGTCAGTTTTTCACCATCTTTAAGTATCTCAGTTGCGTTACCGCAACCGACGACCGCCGGAATGCCTAGCTCACGCGCTATGATGGCAGCGTGACAGGTTCTGCCGCCACGGTTAGTAACAATGGCAGAGGCATGTTTCATTATCGGTTCCCAGTCGGGGTCGGTCATGTCTGTAACAAGTACATCACCCTCTTTTACGCGCGACATCTCGCTGGGGTCTGTAATCAAACTGATGGGACCCGAACCTATGCGTTGCCCGATGGCCCGGCCTTCGAGTAAAACCTTGCCTTCTTGCTTGAGTTGGTAACGTTCGATAACGGAAACACTGGCACGGCTTTCTACCGTTTCAGGTCTGGCCTGAACGATATAGATGCAACCGTCTGATCCATCCTGTGCCCATTCGATATCCATGGGCCTGCCATAATGTTGTTCGATCGTCATGGCGTGACGCGCCAGCTCAGTTACTTGATCATCATCGAGGCAAAAAGACATTCGATCAGACTCTGCGACATCGACGGTCTGTACAGAAGAACCACGGTCTGCATTGTCACTATAGATCATTTTGATTAGCTTGCTGCCTAAGGTGCGATTCAATATCGATGGTTTACCTTGTGACAGCCCCGGTTTGTAGACATAAAATTCATCGGGGTTAACTGCGCCCTGTACCATGGTTTCACCCAGACCATAAGCAGCGGTAATAAATACAGCATCGCGAAAACCGGACTCTGTATCCAGCGTGAATACGACACCACTGGTGCCTAGATCGCTGCGTACCATGCGTTGAATGCCTGCTGACAAAGCAACATTTTCATGATCAAATTTTTGGTGTACACGGTAAGAGATAGCTCGATCGTTGTACAGCGAAGCAAATACATATTTGATGGCAGTTAAAACATCATCCAGGCCGTTAACATTAAGATACGTTTCCTGCTGGCCGGCAAAAGATGCCTCAGGTAAATCTTCTGCAGTAGCTGAAGATCGAACGGCAACGGCTAGATCTGGACTTCCATCCTGCAGACGCTGGTAGGCATCGCTAACTTCCGAGATCAAACTGTCAGGCAAAGGCGTATCTAAAATCCACTGCCTGATTTCAGCACCAGCATCAACTAGTTCGGCTACGTCATCAGTATTCAATGCGTCTAGTCGCAAACGAATTTTTTCATCAAGATTTTGTTGTGCCAGAAATTGGCGAAAAGCGTCTGCAGTAGTGGCAAAGCCATCGGGAACTTTGATGCCAAGTCCCGATAACTGACTGATCATCTCACCCAGAGAGGCATTTTTACCACCGACGCTGTTTATATCGTTATTACCAAGCTGGTCGAACCAGATAATCAGTGAATTCATAATAGAAAACTCATAATTCAGTACCTTGTCGCTGTCATATCAGGTTTGCAACCCATGTGTTTTTGTCGATGTGCTGCCGATACGTTCATATTCAGCGATTACCTGAGCGCCGAGAAGTAAAATAATTGCACCGGCCTCGAGGCTAAGCAGAATGATAATAACGGTTGCAAATGCACCATATATTACATTCACCAATGAAAGTGTCGAAAAGTAAAATACCAGGATGTGCCGGGTAATCTCCCAGAGTACAGTTGCCGTTATGCCGCCGATCAGGGCATGACGCAGTGACAGTTTACCGACCGGCATAACCAGATAGAGTGAAGTAAGCAGTAGGATCTCACCGACAATACCCAGCAGGTAAATCAAAAAAGTTTCGACTCCACTGAGTGACCAGGGTTGCCCCATTACGGTCACTGACCTGGCGTCGAGCGAATGCAGGCTGCCGCTGACCGTAGTGACCAGCAACATTCCAACCGCCAGTAACAGGATATAACAGTAAGGGATGATCGCTGAAATTAAAAAGTGGCGGCGATGAATTGCCACCCGATGAAAAAAAATAACCGACATGGCATTTTCCAGTGAAGTAAAGGCAAACGAACTGAAAAAAAGCAACAGTAGCATACCCAGTATACCGACCGTCTTCCAGTTCTCCAGGAAAGCGCTGATCTGATCGGTCAGTACCTCGGCCTGTTCTGGTGCAATTAATGACAGGTACTCCCGCAGTGTCTCGAGCAAAGGCTGTGTTTCCTGAATCTGTGACAGCCCGACAAGAATGAGAGCGAACATCGGAATGATGGTCAGCAGGGTGTAATAAGCAACCGCACCTGACAACAGAAGACCTTGATTAGCACTAAAACCTGTTACTACCCGTTTGGCAAACAGCCACGGATTTTCTAATACAAAATGGACGCGTGATGTTGCCATTTTCGAGTTAGAACTTTACATCGATTACCTTCAGAAATGATGCTGTAAGTTCACCGCGCCCTGCTTTATCGATAAGCTGTTCTACGGTCTGCACGATTTCAGCTAAGGGCCCTGTCAAAAAAACCATGCCAAGTTCCAGTGTCACCCGTTTATCTGCTATAGGGTTTTGAGTGTTTAGATGTTCCGGTTGAAAGAACACCATCTGGATCTCATCAACTTCGCTGGGAATGTTATCGCAGCCACCGCCTGGTGCGACAAAGGCAAAAAGCTCTTCAGGATTATGAAAGGTAACATTCTGCTCTTTGAATTCCTGGTCTCCGGCCCTGGCTGTAAATTCGACAGTTATTGGTTTCATGGTGATCACCTTTTATTGTTTAGTTCCTGTTACCTATACTATAAGAAAGAAATGCGGGTAGCTAGAGTGATTGTTGATGTATGACAATAATAATGGAGGTTTCTAACAAAGAATGCTTACCCTGTAGGTGCGAAAAAACTTTCTGGAATAGTTTTTCACGTAAGCCCCAAAGGGGTGAAGCATAGGGATATGCTGAATAATTCATTCGCACGACGAACGCATACTCTGGCACCATCGTGCGAATGAATTCGCACCTACATTTTAAGAGCAGATAACAAAAATAAACTCCTCTCTACAAACCATTTTTCTTAATTGTCACTCCACATTACGTTTTATCCGCACTTGTCACAGTAAGTATACATTCGAGTGCTTTAATCAATGCTTTTTCAGACGTCTGAATTTCTTTATTTACGTTAAGCAGGGTCGATAGATCCAACGAGGCCAGATGTATGCCACTCATTCTTTTATACAGCTTACTAGCAAATTCATGATGAAAGTCCTGTGATTTTTCTTTCAGCGAAGATAATTCTTCATCGATAAAATCACTGTCCTGAGCTTTGCCGAGCAAACTAAAGATTGATGTGTAGATCGAATGCACCGGTTCTTTTAATTCATAAAAGTACTTACTGACAGTCTCATTATCGATCACATAAAAAGATTTCAGATCTTCATCGATGTTCTTCAATGATTTTGCTGAATAAACAGCAGAACGTACTGCATTGAGGAGACAATCTATTTTTTGCGTTATCTCATCATTTTTTCCCTTATCGAATTTTTCATCAGAATCATCCGGTTTTATCTTAAGCGCATAACTGACGATTTCACCTTCTAGCTTTTTGATCGCGATATAGTGATCCAGCTTGCTTGCAGAGGCCAGCGCCTTAGGTAGATGAAATTCACTATCTGCAACACCGGCTGTTTTTGGCGATATGCGTAAAAAACGTAAATTCAAACGTATCACCAGGTTAAGTAGATGCCGCGATTCTTTTTCCACCGCGATCAGTGCTGCATCTGTTACGTTCTCAGGCACATTATGGATAAAGCGTTCGATATGTTGTTCATCCTCTTTAATCCAGTGCTGCAGGAAATGAGAAAACTGATTTATTAATGGCAGGAATATAGCTAAGCCGAGTAGATTGAAAAGACTATGGAACGCTACCAGGGAATATAAAGGATCATTGATGGTGAGCAGTTTTATCAATTCCAGCAAAGGGAATAATGCAATGAATGCCAACGTAGTAATCGTTAAGTTAAACAGTACATGTGCTATAGCCAATTGTCGTTTGGCGACAGCACCCTGCAAACTGCCCAGCAATACAGTACTGGTTGTGCCAAGGTCAGCACCGATAACTAACGCTACCGCTGCGGGAAGTGGAATAATGCCGGCATAGAGGGCACTCAGTGTTAGCATCATCATCGCTGAGCTGGACTGAATAATAGCGGTAAAAACTACACCAACCAATAAATACACGATAAGCGGGTAATTACTTAGTACATTGATATCAACATGTTCAGTCAGTGCGCCTACACTGCTTTTCATAAAATCCAGACCCATAAGCAGAAAAGCAAAACTCAATATAAGCTGACTGAGTGATTTCCAGTGCCCTTTTAACAGGACATAACCCAGACCACTTACAGCGACTAACGGATAAATTAACGTGGTGAGGTCTAATTTAAAACCAAGCGTAGCGACGATCCATCCGGTAAATGTTGTTCCCAGGTTAGAGCCAAGAACGATACCGATCGCATTAACCAGTGGAATAAGATCTGCACCAACAAAGGCAAGCACGATCAAACTCACCAGGGAACTGCTCTGCACTATAGCCGTAGCAACGATGCCGCCAGCTGCAGAACGGATGGGGTTATCTATGGAATAGCGAAGAAAGCGCCGAAACCGTCTTCCGGCAAGCTGCTTTAACGCGACTTCTAGATGATTCATGGAAAACAGAAACAGGCCAAGGCCTGCAAGCAGTTTCCATAAATCGAAATAGTTATTCATCAAGATGAATCCCTGTGAAATAGATACAGTTGCGCAATATTTTAATCTATCACATTAAAGGTGAAGCAAGAGGAATATCCATAATCAAAAGTCTCGACCTTTACTCATCTTATTCTGGATCATTCAAGCGGTTATTGAACGCCTGTAAGAGATTTGCTAGAAAATAAAATGGACGCCCATGAATAGACCATCGTATGCGTAACTAATATCTTGCTTTTCAGTATCATCTTCAATGACAACATCAGCGACGAAACTTGCCAGACCAATAACACCACCTATGTACCTGGTAAATCTGTATTGTGCATTTATCCCTGTCTTAAAAACCACTGCGCTCAGATCTTCATACGAACCTGCAACAAAACCAACCTTTGTCGCCATACTCCATTTTGGTGTGAAACTGAACCAGAAATCGAGACCGATCAGTGGTAGAGGAGCAAAAACATTGGCTTCTTCAACAATTGATCCTGACTCTGTTACACCATCTATTGTGATATCTCCTTCCGCCTCAAAAACATACTTAAGATCCAGGCTGTAAATACCAACAATAAGTTTAATCTTGCTACGGTCATCATTGAACAGGGTGTAACCATAATCCAGCTGATAGAAATTTGTGGTATCAGACATGGTCGCATCACCGACAACTCTTACATCATCAAAAGTTTTATCGAAATTTAAGACACTGGATTCACGGTTAATATTAAAAAACGAAAATCCGATACTATGTTTCGAATTATAATTATATCTGCCATAGATGATTGTCACATGTGATCTCTCGGGGAGATCAAGATTACCTTCAGGGTCAAGGAAGACACTATCACCGGACTTTTTGTCTGTGAATTTCATTTTTGTATCAAACTTTACGATTGCAGCACCAGCGCCTAGTGAAAAATCATGTCCTTTATAAAGCTCCAGTTTATCCACCTCAGCATAAGCAGAATTTACTATTACCAGATTAATGAACAGCATGCAGAAGAATATATTCTTTTTAATCATTTTATAAAAGCTCAAGTAAAGATATCAAAGCACCATAAGTCGACACGAGATGCTACTCTGCTTTTTACGCCAGACCAGACTTATCAACTTCCATTGTACGTTTTTTTAATAGCTTAAAGTGAC
>DAOWFN010000079.1 GCA_030637945.1 Gammaproteobacteria bacterium | reverse complement strand
GATTATTGAACCCGGACCTGGATATCGAACAGGCGAAGCAAGACGGCATCGTAATGAGCAAACCGTTTGCTTTTGTTATCCATTACAACAATCGCATGGAACACATTGACTCATTAAGTGAACAAGCCATCAGTAACGCCTTACTCAGGTTGAATCGCCGTGATAATCAGCAGGTGGTTTTCTTAAGCGGCCATGGCGAACGTGATATAGAAAGCACAGACCAACGTGCTTATTCACAACTGCGCCAACAGTTAACAGATATGGGCTTTAACCTGCAAACGGTTAACCTGTTAAATAGCCCCATGCCTGATAGTACAAAATTACTTGTTATAGCCGCACCTGATCATACCTATCTAGCCGGTGAAATCGAACAGGTTGAAAGCTTTATCAGCAGTGGTGGAAATCTACTGTGGTTAACCGAACCCGGTGAACTGTACGGCCTGGATAAGTTGGCAAGCTCATTAGGGTTACAATTGCAAGATGGCATCATCATCGATAATAACCCAGACCTCCGACGCACGCTACAGATACAACACCCTGCCGTTATTCCAGTAACAGAATATTTCCCGCACACTATTACCAATACCATTCGATACAATACTTTATTCTCCCTGGCGCGCGGCATCAGTCCACTTACAAATGAAAATACGGTGAACAACTGGCAGGCTGAAGCTTTGTTTAGTTCGTTTGGTAAAAGCTGGAGTGATACAGGCGGCTTAACGGAAGAAATGGTTTTTGATTCTAGTGAGGGTGATATAGCCGGTCCGATTACTATCGCTGTTGCCTTGCACCGCAGTGCAGACCCATCTTCAGACCAGGCTGGTTCACAGCGTGTTGTGGTCGTCGGTGACAGTGACTTCTTATCAGACTCCAACATCGGTGCGGGTGCAAATCTAAACCTGGGGCTAAACATTTTTAACTGGTTAATCGGCGACGATGATTTTGTTTCGGTAGAGACAAAAGCTTCTCCTGATACCAGGCTGGCATTAAGCGATACGCAAATAATGATCATTGCTTTTGGTTTCTTCCTGATCATCCCCCTGGCTTTATTACTTATCGGTTTCCGCGTATGGTACAAACGCAAAAAAATGTAATGCCCGTAAAATCCCGATGTCAAAAATAAACATTCTCAATCTCGTTCTTTTTATCGTCGTAATCTCGCTTGCGTTTGTCATTTACTACAGCGAAGAAGAAAGTATACAGCTAGATAGATTAACCAACTTTGATGTCAACGATATAAACTCAATCAACATACAACATAATAAAGACAAGGTAACACTCACCAGAAACGACAGTAAGCAATGGGATATAACCCAACCTGTTTTCGTTGCAGCAAATGATTTTCGTATCAGCTCACTGCTTAAACTTATAAATGCGCCGGTACATAAACAATACTCGATTGATAAAATCAATTTAACCGATACGGGCTTGAGCAATCCAACAACAAAGATATCTTTTGATGATCAGTTCATCACCTTCGGCACGAGCAACCCCGCAACAAGCCTGCGCTACGTCAGATTAAATGACACTGTTTTTACTATCGAAGATGTTTACCACCCATTGATAAGCTCACATTTTGGCACCCTGGTCTCACTTAACTTATTACCAAATAATAGCCGTATTGAAAAACTGGTTCTTAAAAATCAAACGATCTCTAAAGATGAAAAGGGTTTGTGGCAAAGTAATATCGAAATCACTGCTGATAATATCAATAAAACTATCGAGCATTGGCAAAGCATTCAGGCGTTCGGTGTACATAAATACTTAAAGCGTGAAGAACTGGGCGAAGTGTTTATTTACATAACTGGCAATCAAGAGCCTGTTACTTATGTTATTACAGACACTGATCCATGGCTGATTCTTGCCCGACCTGAGCTAGAGCTTGAGTATCATCTGGATGTTGAGGCGTATAAAAAACTGATAGAGCCTCGGTAAGTTTTTATGTAGGTGCGAATTCATTCGCACCTACATAAAAATTGTTCTGACTTAGCGCATTAATCCGTATAATAGAACACCTAAATTCACGAGGAAATAACAATGGCGACAAGAAATAGTTTTGGATGGAATGGTTTTTCAATGCGTTTCGTTTTTGCCGTTATTGTCGTTTTCGCCACCTATAACCCTGAAGGTGTTTCTTACTATGACTGGGTCTATGATGCACTGCCTGAATTTAGTGTACTTAAAGCCTTTATCGGCGTGATAATACTCATTGCCTGGATCATTTTAATCAGAGCAACCTTAGGTTCACTTGGCACTATAGGTATTATCCTGGCTGCAGCATTCTTTGGACTAGCCATCTGGTTAGTTATCGATGTACTTGGTCTATCAACAGATAACTTCCGTGTCATTACTTATATCATCGAGATCATGCTTGCCAGTGTACTGAGTATCGGCGTTTCCTGGTCTCATGTACGTCGTCGCGTAACGGGCCAGATCGATACCGATGAACTCGATAGAGAATAGTCAATTACTGTTCTTGTATGACATACACACATGCCTGAACTACCAGAGGTTGAAACCAGTCGTCGCGGTATAGAGCCATACCTGCTCAACAAAACGATTAAAACTATAGAAATTCGCCAGCATAAATTACGTTGGCCTATTCCTAAAAACCTCCCCGCGCTTGCTGAAGGCAAAAAAATACGTGAGGTCTGCCGTAGAGCAAAGTACATTTATCTAAAATTGGATAATGGCAATATTATTATCCATTTGGGTATGTCGGGCAGTCTTCGCATCTGTACGAAAAAAACACCACCTGAAAAACATGACCACATAGATATATGTGTGAGCAACAACAAGATTTTACGTTTACGTGACCCGCGAAAATTTGGCTGTGTATTATGGCAGGCAGATGATATTAACGAACACAAGTTAATAAAAGTATTAGGCCCCGAACCACTCGATGATATTTTTACTGCCGAGTATCTGCATGATAAAGCGCATAAAAGACAATGCTCCATCAAAGCTTTTATCATGAATAGCCATATCGTTGTTGGTGTCGGTAATATCTATGCCAGCGAAGCCTTGTTCAGAGCAGGAATAAACCCGAAACGCAAAGCAGGAAATATTTCTCTTTCACGTTTGCAAAAGCTTGTCGATGCAATAAAACTGACTCTTGAACTCGCCATTAATGAAGGCGGTACAACGCTACGTGATTTTACCGGCATAAGTGGACAGCCCGGTTACTTTGCGCAGAAGCTTTTAGTGTATGGTAGAGATGGTAAGGAGTGTATGCAGTGTGGTGAAGCAATAAAACAGTTTACACAGCAGGCACGTTCTACTTATTATTGCTCTCGGTGCCAGCGATAATCTATTAATATAGGTGCGAATTAGTTCGCACATCGTGGCACATATATGATGGTCGTGCGAATGAATTCGCACCTACACTAGAAACAATACAATCATTAATCGTATAAACTTAAAGAGAACACTATGACTTCAATCGGTACGCCTTTATCCAGCACTGCAACTAAAGTTTTATTCTGCGGTGGAGGCGAACTCGGCAAAGAAGTTGTTATTGAACTACAGCGTTATGGTGTCGAAGTCATCGTGGTCGATCGTTATGAAAATTCTCCGGCCATGCAGGTCGCGCACCGTAGTCACACCATCTCTATGCTTGACGGTGATGCATTGCGCAAAATCATCGAAATAGAAAAACCTGATTATATTGTTCCCGAGATCGAAGCCATTGCCACCGACACCCTGGTCGAACTGGAAACAGAAGGTTTTACTGTAATCCCCACTGCACGCGCCGCAAAACTCACCATGAACCGCGAAGGCATACGCCGTCTTGCTGCCGAAGAGTTAGGCATGACGACATCACCCTATCAGTTTGTCAGCACGCGTGAAGAGTTCGATGATGCTGTGAAAAATATAGGCATACCCTGTGTTATCAAACCGATAATGAGCTCTTCGGGCAAAGGTCAAAGTACGATTAAATCAGAAGCCGATATCGAGTCTTCGTGGAACTATGCACAGGAAGGCGGCCGCACTGGTGCCGGTAAAGTCATCGTCGAAGGTTTTGTTGATTTTGATTATGAGATAACACAATTAACCGTTCGCCATATCGGCGGTACCAGTTTTTGCGAACCGATTGGTCACGTACAGATAGACGGTGATTACCGGCAGTCGTGGCAGCCACAAGCCATGTCTGACGATGCCATCAGTAAAGCACGTCACATGGCGACCAGGATTACTGATGCTCTGGGTGGACGCGGCATTTTTGGTGTTGAATTATTCATTAAAGGTGATGACGTTATTTTTAGTGAAGTCTCCCCCCGCCCACATGATACCGGCATGGTTACCATGATATCGCAGGACTTATCTCAATTTGCCTTACATGCACGCGCAGTGCTCGGACTACCGATACCCGGAATCCACTTTCATGGACCGAGTGCAAGCAGCGTTATTCTTGTTAATGGAAAATCTGATCATGTGACTTTCAATAACATTAATGATGCATTACAGTTACCCGATACACAGATTCGTTTGTTCGGGAAACCAGAAGTACAGGGTCAACGACGTATGGGTGTTGCCCTTGCAAGAGATAACACCGTTGAAACAGCCAAACAAAAAGCAATAGATGCTTCAGATAAAATAACAACAAACCTATAACAACTTTACTTTATGAAATCACTTATAAAAATAATTTTATTCAGCAGTTTAATCTACAGTACGAATAGTCTCGCAGTAGAAGTAACGCCACTAGCCGGATTTCGCAGTGGCGGTGAATTTATCGATACGGTCACTGACAAAAGACACTCTGTTGGAAGCTCTAATGTCTATGGCCTTATACTTGGCTGGCCATACGAAAGAGATAAAATGATCGAAGTCTATTACAGCCATCAATCATCTGATCTAGAATCTGTAGATGTCGAAATACCTACCGTCGCCAGCACCACTGACATACCTCTAACGATTGATTATTTACATTTTGGCGGCACTGCACCGATCACTGATGAAGACTATTTAAAAACTTTTGTCAGTGGTGGACTTGGTTTTACTTATCTAAGTCCTGACTTAACCGGTCTTCAGTCCGATCTTCGCGCTTCGTTTAGTATTGGCGTTGGCCTGAAATGGCCGATCACTAAAAACGTTGCGCTGCGTCTGGAGACACGTGGCCTAGCGACTCTGTTTAACAGCAATACTGCACTGTTCTGTAATGGCGGCTGCTCATTGACTGTTAATGGTAGCTTGTTTTGGCAGGGTGAAGTGTTTGCCGGGTTGGCGGTTAGGTTTTAAAACGCTAAGTTAGAAACGTAATAAAAAATGTAGGTGCGAAAAAATTGAATGGAATAATTTTTCACGCAAGCCCTGAAAGGGTGAAGCATATGGACGTGCGAATGAATTCGCACCTACATTTAGAAACATAACAAACATAAAAAAGCACTCCCGAGGAGTGCTTTTTTATGTCTTATATTTTTCTTCCTCTAGAAACTATAAACCAAAGTCACTGCTAGCTCCGTATCTGTTTTCTCTGTATCTACTGGCACTTTCGATTTTTTTCGTATGGTGTAAGTAGCCTTCAACGCGAGCGAACTGTTTATGTTTGCCTGTATACCTGTTATCGATTGAGCCGATGTAATATCTTCACCGATATCCGTGCTTAATTCCTGCGTAAATTTAGATGTTGGTGATATCGCCCACCAGTAATTAGCAGCAAGGCGCAACAGTGCTTCTTCATCAGATATGCCGTCATCAACTTTAAAGAATCTTACACCTGGGCCGATCTCTAAATCCAGTTCCATATTTTCCTGCTTGATAACTTTTCGACCATAACCAAGTGAAACGATGTCTTCGTACTCGAAACCACTGAACCGATCTTTTTTCAGTTTGATCAAACCAAACATATAGTCATATTCGTTAAATTTGTAGTCTGACTTTCCAGATACTTCATAGCGTTCTGCAGAAACCACATTGTTACCTGTTGCATCTTCAGATTGCGAACCATACACTTCGAGATGGCCGTTATGTCGCCATTTATCTACTTCATAAGTAATATCTACTTTTAAGGCTGAAGTTTGAGTTTCGGTATTACCCGTAGTCCGGATAAAACCTAATTCAGCAGTACTGGTCCACGGTGATTTATCCGCCGTTTTTTCTTCTTCAGCCATTACGTTAGCAGACACTAACATCGTGCACGCTATCGTTACGGCATAACAAATCTTCTTCATCTTACTTCCTATCATTTATATTTAAAAAAGCCTCCGCATGTTTTATACACACGGAGGCTTTAGGTGGATTTAACTACGCTGCTTTATCTTGGTGGATATCCATCTGAGGATATGGAATCGAAATACCTTCAGCGTCAAACGCTAGTTTAATTTTTTCATGCGTATCAAAATACACATTCCAGTATTCCCCTGTTGCACACCAGGGACGAACATTAAAGTTTACGCTGCTATCAGCAAGCTCAGCTACCGCCACTAATGGTGCAGGATCTTCCAGGATACGATCATCTTCAGCAAGTACACGACTCATGATTTCCTTCGCTTTTTTAATGTCGTCGTCATAACCGATGCCAAAAACCATATCAACACGTCGCGTACTGCGTTTTGAATAGTTGGTTATAGTGCCGCCAAAGATTTCGCCATTTGGAATAATAACTTCACGATTATCACCAGTGCGCATCGTTGTTGTAAAAATACCTATCTCTTCGATAACACCAGATACACCTGCTGCTTCGACGAAATGCCCGGCATCAAATGGACGAAATATAATTAACATGACACCTGATGCGAGATTTTGCAACGTACCCTGCAACGCTAAACCGATGGCTAAACCTGCGGCACCGATCAGAGCGATTAATGAGGTTGTATTAACACCGAGTTGATTCAATGAAGCAATAACAACAAACAGCAACAAAATTGTTTTTACGATCGAAGCAATAAAGTTGATAAGAATCCCATCAACTTTACCTTTAGTCATTAATTTCTTAACGAAACTCACGATCAGATTGACAACGATCTTACCGATAACAAATATGGCCAATGCCATTACGATGTTTATACCCCAGGGCAAAACATAGGTCTCAATCAACTGCGGAACGTCGATATTACTTAGCGCTGTTAAATTCTCTTCTATTGCTAGATCTTCTGGCATTACTATTCTCCCTTCGAACATTTCATTTAATTAAAAAATTCTGACGAACTAACTAAAATTATTCTTCTTAGCACATTTTAGAAC
Source organism: Gammaproteobacteria bacterium (assembly GCA_030637945.1). GTDB lineage: Bacteria > Pseudomonadota > Gammaproteobacteria > SZUA-229 > SZUA-229. The sequence continues at coordinate 5,312 of DAOWFN010000079.1, read as the reverse complement.
GCGAATAATACCACAACAAAATTGGTGAACACGCGCCCTGAAAGGGCTGTATGACGTTTTGGCATATATTTATCATTTTTTCGCAAATTTCTCACATTTATTAATTTTTTTACTAAGATTTGGTAGTAAGAAAACTTTTCTATAGAAATCATGATTTTAGATAGACCAATAACTAATGAAAGACGGCAATCGGCAAGATATGAAATGAACCTCCCTGTAGATATTGTACAAGAGAGTGGCAACATACTTTCGGCGAGTACACGCAACATTTCCAGTAATGGATTACAGGTTGTTTGTGACACCTGGGTAACGAATGAGATCGAACCACGCGGTATTCAAAGTCACAGCATCAATCATCTGCGATTTAAAATTGTGGCACAATTACCAGTCGAAGATACGACCATGAAACTCTACGCTAATTGTCGCGTTGTGTCGGTGCATCGATTATCACAGGATGAATACATTCTAAGCCTGGTATTCCTTAATTTTGAAAATGGCACAGAAGGTGCCCTAGAAAAATTTATTAATCAGTACAATGATATAAATGTTATTCATAAAGGTGTTGTTGGCGAATAAACATAAGCAACAATTTATATACACCATAAAAAAAGCGACTGGAGCATCATATGATCCGTCGCTTTTTTTATGGCTTTACTATTAAGGAATCTCTGATTAATTATGAATGAAGTAGATTGTAAGCTGAATCATTCAGATTCAAGGCGTAAAACGCACGTAATAGCTGGCTATTGCGAAGTTTTACAACGCCGAAGATGGGTGATTCAGCTTGCAAGATACGATTTCACGAATTGAGCAGAGGTTCCTTAAGCTTAAGGCAACAAGCTATCCCCCATCAGGTAACGATCGATCTCACGTGCAGCTTCACGCCCTTCGTTAATTCCCCAGACAACTAAAGACTGCCCACGTCGACAGTCACCGGCAGCAAAGATGCCTTCGATGTTCGTCGTGTACTTACCGTGTTTAGCCTGATAATTTGACCGTGCATCGTAATCTATATTTAATGCATCGCTTACATAATGCTCAGGCCCCAGGAAACCCATCGATAACAATACGAGATCAGCATCCCAAACTTTTTCAGTACCTTCGATCTCTTCCATGTTCCACTGGTCATCCACTTTAGCCCACTTCACCTCTACGATTCTTACACCGGCGACATTACCATTACCATCATCAATAAATTCTTTTGTCAGAATTCGATACTCGCGTGGATCCCGACCAAAACGTTCAGCGCTTTCTTCGTGGCCATAATCAACACGGTGGATCAGCGGCCATAATGGCCATGGATTATCTTCAGCCCGCTCAGCAGGTGACTGTGGTAATAATTCGAAATTAACCATCGATTTGCAGCCGTGGCGCAGTGATGTGCCGATACAATCTGTACCTGTATCGCCACCACCGATGACGATAACGTTTTTATCTTTTGCGGAGATAAAGTTACCGTCGTTTAAATCAGAATCTAATAAACTCTTTGTATTGGCAGTTAGAAACTCCATCGCAAAATGAACGCCTTTTAAATCACGTCCCGGTATTTCCAGGTCACGCGCTTTTGTTGCACCCGTGGCGAACAATAAAGCATCATTATCTTTTTGTAGTGTTTTAACATCAACGACGTTGCCACCACTGCCGCCGACATCTGCGCCGGTAACAAATGTAACGCCTTCTTCTTCTAACAGATCAACGCGGCGCTGCACGACATCTTTACCCAATTTCATATTAGGAATGCCATACATCAACAAACCGCCAATGCGATCAGCACGTTCATAAACAGTAACGCTGTGGCCTGCCTTATTTAATTGCGCAGCCGCAGCTAGTCCTGCAGGGCCTGATCCGATTACAGCCACTTTTTTGTCCGTGCGATTTTCAGGTATCTTTGCGCTTATCCAGCCTTCAGCAAAACCTTTATCAACAATCGCATTTTCAATATTTTTAATGGTGACGGCTGGATTGGTTATACCCAAAACACAGGAACCTTCACACGGTGCAGGGCAAACCCGGCCGGTAAATTCAGGGAAGTTATTTGTTTTATGCAAACGGTTTAATGCAGTCTTCCATTGATCGGTATAAACCAGGTGATTCCACTCAGGAATAAGATTATTTACCGGGCAACCATTATCAGACTGACAGAATGGAACACCACAGTCCATGCAACGCGCACCCTGAGTTTTAAGATGCTCGATATCATGCGTGCCAGTAAAGATCTCACCATAATCTTTTACCCGCAGACTGACTTCACGATAATCTTCTGTCTTGCGTTTAAACTCTTTAAAACCTGTAACCTTACCCATTCTTCTTCTCTAATTTTTTTAACTATTAGTTATTTATCCCCATGGATGGGGTGTATGCTTAGAATCGTCCGGAACGATTACAGCGCACTATTCACTGCTTCTACGCGACCGCCTGCTCTTCCTGCTTCTTCATTTCCTGCAACACACGCTTGTAATCTGTCGGCATAACTTTCACAAACTGCTTAACGGTTTCCGACCAGTTATCCAGCGCTGCTTTTGCAACATCCGAACCAGTGTAGCCAAGATGATTTTCGATCAGTGTTTTAAGCTCATCGATATCTTCCTCAGCTGCCAGCGTCTCAAGCTCAACCATACCCATATTGCATAATGGTGCAAACGTTTTATTCTTGTCCCAGATGTATGCGATGCCGCCACTCATACCCGCAGCAAAATTACGCCCGGTTTCTCCAAGAACGACGACGCGACCGCCTGTCATGTATTCACAACCGTGATCACCAACGCCTTCCACCACTGTTTTCGCGCCACTGTTACGTACACAGAAACGCTCTGCAGCCACACCTCTAAAATAAGCTTCGCCTGAGGTCGCACCGTACAGAACAGTGTTACCAACAATAATATTTTCTTCGGCAACAAAGCTGCTGTTCTTCGGTGGATACACGATTAAACGTCCACCAGATAAACCTTTACCTGCATAGTCATTAGCGTCGCCTTCGAGCTCGATGTTAACGCCCTGGTACAACCAGGCGCCCAGACTTTGGCCAGCTGAACCTGATAACTTTATGTGTACGGTGTCGTCTGCCAGAGGTTTACCCTGATGTGATTTTGCCAATTCGTGCGACAGCATAGTACCGACCACACGGTTAGTATTAACCACCGGTAATTCCATCGAAACTTTTTCGCCTTTTTCTATGGCGTCTTTCGCACGTGTAATAATTTCGTTATCAAGCGCTTTCTCCAGTCCATGGTCCTGCGCCACCGTGTGATACACTTCGACGCCTTCATGCGGCTTAACTGCCGCTGTTAACAACGCTGTCAGATCGATACCACTGGCTTTCCAGTGATCGATTGCACTGTCGGCTTCCAGCACATCAACTCGACCGATCATTTCGTTGACGGTTCTAAAACCGAGTGATGCCATATGCTCACGCATATCTTCAGCCACCATGAACAGATAGTTCACCACATGCTCTGGTTTACCTTCGAATTTCTTACGTAATTCTTTATCCTGCGTCGCGATACCAACCGGGCAGGTATTCAGATGACACTTACGCATCATGATACAGCCCAGTGTGATCAACGGTGCCGTCGAGAAACCAAACTCTTCCGCACCCAGTAAAGCAGCGATGGTAATATCACGGCCTGTTTTTAACTGGCCATCAGTCTGCACGACGACGCGTGAACGCAGATCATTCATCACCAATGTTTGATGCGTCTCAGCGACGCCTAATTCCCATGGCAAACCTGCATGTTTGACTGACGTTAATGGTGAAGCACCCGTACCGCCATCGTGACCTGCGATTACGATATGGTCAGAGAATGCTTTCGTTACACCCGCTGCGACCGTACCAACACCAATTTCTGAGACCAGTTTTACACTGATACGTGCAGACGGGTTAGCATTTTTAAGATCGTGGATCAGCTGCGCCAGATCTTCGATCGAATAAATATCATGATGTGGTGGCGGGCTGATCAAGCCAACGCCCGGTGTCGAATGACGGATACGCGCGATCGTTGCATCCACTTTACCGCCTGGCAATTCGCCGCCTTCACCCGGTTTCGCACCTTGTGAAACTTTGATCTGTAATTCGTCAGCGTTGGTCAGATACCAGTTGGTTACACCGAAACGCCCCGAAGCGACCTGTTTGATCGCAGAACGTTTAGAGTCACCATTTTCCATCGCAGTGAAACGTGATGCATCTTCACCACCCTCGCCGGTATTGGATTTACCGCCCAGACGATTCATCGCGATCGCCAAAGCTTCATGACTCTCTGCAGAGATGGAACCAAAACTCATGGCACCGGTAACAAAACGTTTTACGATTTCTTTTGCTGGCTCCACTTCTTCCAGTGGAACAGCACCGCCATTCACACCGTCTTTAAATTTCAATAAACCACGCAGGGTTGCACGGCGCGTTGAATCGTCGTCTGAGACTTTGGCGAATTGTTTATAAGCTTCTTTACTGTTGGTGCGCGCTGCCAACTGTATATTTGCCAGTGTCTTCGGATTCCACATATGGACTTCGCCTCCACTACGCCAGTGGAAATCACCCGGGTTATCCAGCACCGGCAGACTGACCAGGTTACGCGACGGGTAAGCTTTTTCATGACGGCGTAATGATTCTTCTGCGAGCACTTCAAGACTGACGCCTTTGATGCGGCTCGCTGTGCCTTTGAAGCATCGCTTGATAACGTCTTCACCCAGACCAACGGCTTCAAATATTTGCGCGCCTTTATATGAATGCAAGGTTGAGATACCGATCTTCGCCATGACTTTCAGCATGCCTTTGGCAACACCTTTACGGTAGGCGGCGACGATGGCCTCGTCATCATATTTTTCTGTGTCTAACAAACCTTCACGCTGCGACTGAAACAATGCTTCAAATGCAAGGTACGGATTAATCGCGTCCGCACCATAACCGATCAATAAACAATGCTGATGCACTTCACGCGCTTCACCGGTTTCCAGTACGATACCGATACGGGTACGCTGCTGATTTTTCACCAGGTGGTGATGCACCGCACCGGTCGCTAACAATGTACTCACTGGAACACGTTGTGCTGAAATATTTCGATCTGTCAGCACCACCAGACTACAGCCTTCCTTAATCGCATCACTGGCTTCATCACATATCTTATCAAGACGTTCGGCTAAACCGGCAGTACCTTCGGATTTGTCATAAGTGATATCGATGGTTTTTGATTTCCAGCCACGGTGGTTCAGATGCTTTAATGCAGCCAGTTCTTCGTTAGTCAGAATCGGATGAGGTATACGCAGACGATGCGCATGCTGTTCGGTCGTTTCCAGCAGGTTGCCCTCCGGACCGATAT
>DAOWFN010000150.1 GCA_030637945.1 Gammaproteobacteria bacterium | reverse complement strand
TATGTTTGCTGATCCTGTTCATATGCAGGCGGACATGGATCATGCGATACTCACTTCGAGTGCTGATCTTGCCATCAGTGAGGATGAATCGGCAACATTCTGCGAAATACTTAATCAGCATTTTGCTCAGGACGGACTCACTTTTAGTAAGATAGATAAAGATCGGTGGGTATTGTCCAGTAAAGATAATATTCACGTAAGTACGACACCCCTGGTTAATGCTATCGGTAGAAATGTTAATTTTATATTGCCAAAAGGTGATGGTTCAGGCTATTGGAAACAGGTGCTCACTGAAGCGCAGATGTTAATGCATGCACACGATACCAATGTGACAAGAGAAAGTACGGGGAAACAAAGCATCAATAGTCTCTGGTTCCATGGTTCCGGGAAACTGCCTGAATTTAATCACTGTAGAGTCGATAGTGTCTGCAGTGATCGTGATATGTTTAAGGGATTGGCGAGCCATGTGCAATGTGATCATCTACCGTTGCCTGAGTCAGTCGCTGGGTATGTAAGTTATCTATCAACTAGTGGCTCTGCTGTTAACGTACTGCACCTGACCGATCTTGAACATCTGGTTAATTATTCGGATGTAAGTATCTGGTCGGGGAAACTGGAGGAAGTATTAAATCTCTGGATTTACCCACTGTTAAAAATGGCGAATAAAAATAATATTAAAGTGACTCTGTATCCGTGCAACGATAAACAGTATCAGATTTCGAAACTTGATTCTTTTAAATTCTGGCGACAGGGGAAATTGGAACAACATGTCATCAGTTACTAAACAAAAGTCAGATAGTCATGGTTCTGTGGTTACTTCCATTATCCGTAGAGATGTAGAAATAAGCGAAGAACTTCGAGATAGTAATTTACATCCTGTCTTGAAAAAAGTGTACGCGAACCGGGGTGTTACACAACTCAAGCAGGTTTCATACTGTCTTGCTGATCTGATCGATTACACCTTGTTGAAGGATATAGATGTGGCCTCAGATATTGTTTCTGATGCCGTCATACAGCAAAAAAGAATTCTGGTCATCGGTGATTTCGATGCCGATGGAGCGACTTCCTGTGCGGTGATGCTGCGTTCATTGAAAGCATTCGGATTGAATAACGTTGATTATCTCGTGCCAAACCGCTTTGATTTTGGTTATGGCCTGAGCCCACAGATAGTTGATGTCGCTGTTACTCTAAACCCTCAAGCCAAGCCCGATTTGATAATCACCGTAGATAACGGTATATCGAGCATCGCTGGTGTCGAGCGGGCGTCTGAGCACGGTATTCCGGTCGTTGTCACTGATCACCACCTGGCCGGTGATACACTTCCCGATGCTGCCGCGATCGTGAATCCGAATCAACCTGGTTGTCCCTTTCCCGAGAAAACAATTGCAGGTGTCGGTGTGGCGTTTTATCTGATGCTTGCAGTGCGTGCATCTTTACGAGAGAAAAACTGGTTCGACAGCAATGATAATAGCCGGCCAGAACCGAATATGGCGAACTATCTGGATCTGGTTGCACTGGGAACTGTCGCTGATGTTGTGCCGCTTGATGAAAACAACAGGATTCTGGTCGAGTCTGGTTTGCAGCGCATCAGACGTAATAAAGCCTGTTCCGGTATCAATGCTCTGCTGACCATTGCAGGGAAATCGATCGAACGTTGTTCATCACAGGATTTCGGTTTTATTATCGGGCCGCGTTTAAATGCAGCGGGTCGTCTGGATGATATGTCAGTAGGTATAGAATGTTTGCTAAGTGATGATTATGCACAGTCATTACAATATGCCACGGTCCTCAATCAGATGAATCTGCAACGTCGCCAGATCGAAGGGGAAATGCTCGAACAGGCATTAGTTCTACTTGAGCGACAGATATCATTACTCGATGACGGTGAAGCTACCCCTGATGCACTAGCTTTGTATGATGAACAATGGCATCAGGGAGTGGTAGGTCTGTTAGCCTCCCGGATAAAGGAGAAATTTCACCGCCCGGTAATCGCTTTTGCGGATTCGGGCAACGGTGAAATCAAAGGCTCAGGTCGTTCGATACCCGGTTTGCATATGCGTGATGTTCTGGATTCCATTTCAAAAAAACATACAGGTTTGATCGATAAATTCGGTGGTCACGCGATGGCGGCAGGTTTAACGATCAAGCAGGAAAACTTTGAGCGTTTTAAAAAAGCTTTCGATGAGCAGGTTGGTTTGGTATTACGTCCAGAAGATTTGAATAACGTCGATGAAACGGATGGAGCTATCGATGGACGGTATTTAACTATCGATGTATGCGAGCAACTAAAATATGCCAGTCCGTGGGGGCAGTTATTTCCTGAACCAGTTTTTGATGATGTCTTTAGAGTTTTAAGCTGGCGAATTGTAGGAGAGAAGCACCTGAAGCTGGATCTTGTAAGAGAAGATACGGGTGAGAACTATGCTGCAATAGCTTTTAATAAAACAGACGTAGACCTGCCTGCAGGTGATGATAATATACACATTGTTTACCGCCTCGATGTTAACGAATTTCGTGGCAAACGTAATCTGCAGCTTATTGTTCAACGCATAGAAGCGGTATGTGTGTAGTAAGTTATCGCCGGCAACGCTATCGCTTATACCGGCCTACGGTTAGGCATGATTTCTTTGTAGGCCTGCATAAGCGATAGCGTTGCAGGCAGTGTATTAATGTAGTTAAAAGTATATGTATTCACTGATTAGACGATTCCTGTTTTTATTTGATGCGGAAACGATTCATGTTTTCTCGTTAAAAGCATTGAGTTTTGCTAATAGCATTGGCCTATTACGGCTGTTTGTTAAAAAACGAATAGATTCTCCCGTCACGGTGATGGGGATAAAGTTCCCCAATGCCGTTGGTCTGGCTGCTGGTCTGGATAAAAATGCCAGGCATATCGAAGCGCTAGAGAAGTGCGGCTTTGGTTTTATCGAGGTGGGTACAGTTACACCATTGGCGCAATCAGGCAACGATAAGCCGCGTTTATTTCGTCTTGCTGCTGATAACGCCATCATCAATCGTATGGGGTTTAATAATGCAGGCGTTAAATCGCTTGTCGAAAATGTAAAGAACAGCCGTATAAAATGTGTATTGGGTATTAACATCGGTAAAAATAAAACAACACCTTTAGAAAGTGCTGTCGAAGATTATTTAGCCTGTATGCAACAGGTTTATTGTTATGCTGATTACATTACGATCAATATCTCTTCGCCTAATACACCGGGTTTAAGAGAGCTTCAGCATGGTGATGGTTTAACTGATCTACTAATGCGATTAAAAGATAAACAGACAGAGTTAACACAGAGATATAAACGATACGTGCCTCTAGCGGTAAAAATTGCTCCCGACCTGAATGCCGATGAAGTCAAAGATATAGCTGCAAGACTGGTTTTAGCAAAAATAGATGGTGTCATCGCAACCAATACTACCAATAGCCGGCCGTCTTCATTGTCGTGCCACAAACTTGCTGCTGAAACAGGTGGTCTAAGTGGCAAGCCTGTTTTTGAATTATCTAATCAGATATTGCTGCAGTTGGTTGCTGCGTTAGATGGCCAGATACCTATCATTGCCGTAGGGGGGATCTCATCCTCTGATGATGCCCTGAAAAAAATTAAATCTGGTGCGAGTCTGGTGCAGATTTATACGGGTTTTATCTACTCTGGTCCCGCGTTAATTAACGAATGCGCCAAGAAGTTAAGCTAAACACTGAGTCAAGATTTTAGGCCCCCATGCCTATACGATTTTAGTTCGGTATCCGGTTATTTCAGGTGATTTCTGCTATATAAAGAGATACAAAAATTATTTATTAAAACAATAAAAAAACAACCGTTTAGATTCAGTCTTGATTGTTTGATGGATGTTGTGTTTTAGATGATTTTTAATATCTAAGGAAATAATAAACAAGTTTTTTCAGTGAGGTTAATAATCAATGAGTGAACGATTCTTTTTGTTTATTGTGGGAGTCTACATTTTGACAGGGTTGTATTTTGAAGTAGATATGATGATCTATCTATTATCGTTATGGTTGGTTTTCGAAGGGGTAACGAATCTACGGTTAACAACATTCTCACAAAAATTTATAGGCAAAACAGTGCCAGCCGGCTTAACTGTTTTTCAGACACAGCAACGTTTTAGTTTTGATGCATTTAGAGCATGGCGTATCATGGTAGCAGTCATGTTAGGTGGAGCTTTTCTCCTGTTGAACGAACACGATATCGAAATAGTATGGTTCTTTCCGTGGTTCATGGGATTCGCAATAATGGGTGCCGGCGCGAGTGGCGTCTGCCCGATGATATTATTTATTCGCTGGATTGGATTTAAATAAGACTAGATGTCTGAACAGGGAGAAAAATTCGAGATAAAGCTACCTGCCCGTATTACAGGATTGGTTTTCTGGGGATTGGTCTTTGTTGGATTGCTTGTTGCTGTAATCATTTTGCAGCAGATAGAAGAAAATCATGTTGCTACAAAAAAACAGGAGTCACTAGTACTGGCATACGATATTGAAAGTATTATCGAGCAGTATTCAGAAACCCCCGTTCTTGTTCACGCTGCTGGAATGATCAGATCCAGAATAAACGAACATATTCTTGATTTTGACTTTAATGCAGTTCGTCTTTATGCAGGTGAAGAGTCATTATCTATCGGTTCGGCTTATGAAGACGATGATATTTACGAATATACCTTGCATTATTATCCCTTAGGCTTTAACGAGTTGAATAGCATTAATGTTGAGATCTATTCGACAAATTCAAAGAAGACGATAGCAATACTTCGAAAACAGATCTTATTATCCATCGGCATCGGTGTTTTTATTTTTGGTCTGTTTTTGCAGCGTGTGTTACAAAAAATGCTATCAAAACCCTTTCACTTAATGGTAACGACGGCTGAAAAATTCTCACAGGGAGATGAAGATGCTCGCTTTGATGAAAAACGGGCTGATGAGTTTGGTTACTTAGGAAAATTTATCAACAATGCGATAGAAACTTTATTGGCGCACAAGAATGAAATTTCTCTCGCACTGGAGAGAGCTTCAGCATCAGAAGTTGCGTTAAGTCTCGAAAAAGAGCGCGCAGAAGTAACTTTGCATTCCATTACCGATACTGTTGTCACCGTCGATATCGATGAACGTATCGTTTACGTCAATCCTGCGGGTGAAAGGTTATTGAATTGTAAAGATAAGGAATGTTACGGTTCGAAGTTTAAAGATATTTTTAAGATCGTAGAAGAGAGTAGTGGTGAAATAATAGATGACCCACTGCATAAATGTTTTGTAACGGGTGAAATTATTCATTTGCCCGAGCATTCTTCATTGATCACAAAAGAGGAGATGGTGATCTCTATCGAGTCATCGATTGCACCGATGAAATCTGAAGCAGGTGAGCTGTTAGGTGCAGTTATCGTCGTGCAGGATGTTAGTCATACCAGGCGATTGACCAGGCAGCTTTCATATCAGGCGAGTCATGATTTGTTGACGGGTCTGTATAACCGTCGAAAATTTGAAGAAAGCCTGGAAGAGATTTTAATGAATGTTCGCGAAGAAGATCGGCATCATACTTTGTTTTACCTCGACCTGGATAATTTTAAAATCGTTAATGATACCTGTGGTCATATTGCAGGTGATGAATTATTAAAACAGTTACCCGCTTTATTTAATGAAGTATTGCGAAGTGGAGACATTGTCGCACGTCTGGGCGGTGATGAATTTGGTATTATTCTGGAGAATTGTGAATTAAGGCGGGCCGCAGGTATCGCAGATAAAATTCGACAGAAAATAAAGGATTATCGATTTATCTGGGATGACCGGACGTTTGAAATTGGTGTCAGTATCGGTGTTATCGGAATAAATTCAGACAACTGTGAGATGTCGCTGGTGTTGAGTGCGGCCGATGTGGCCTGTTATGCGGCAAAAGATTCGGGCCGTAACCGCGTACACGTCTATGAACCATCCGATGAGGTAGTCAACGAACGTTACGGACAGATGCACTGGACGGCACGTATATCTAAAGCCCTGGAAGATAATCGTTTTCAGTTGTACCATCAGCCGATCGTCGGTGTATCTGATCACAACCGGGATCACCTGGAAATATTACTGCGCATGATCGATGAAGAGGGTAACGTCATTCCTCCCGGCGCGTTCATGCCGGCCGCGGAGCGTTACGGTCTTATGCCTGAGATCGATCGCTGGGTGATTCGTGAAGTGTTCGAATTTATGGGCAGGGAAGACCCGGCAGATCCTATCAGAGGGACTGAGCGCATCTTCGCCATTAACCTGTCTGGCGATTCTATCAATGATGAAAAACTTCTTGATTTCATCCTCGAAGAAAAAAACAGGCATCATGTCTCATTGGCTAATGTCTGCTTCGAGATCACAGAGACGGTAGCGATCAGTAACCTGACCAAGGCGACCGCTTTTATCAATGAACTAAAAACCTACGGCTGTAAATTTGCGCTGGATGATTTTGGCAGTGGTCTGAGTTCGTTCGCTTATCTCAAATCATTGCCGGTCAATTATCTGAAAATTGATGGCAGCTTCGTCAAGGAGATCAGCCGTGATGAGATAGACCGTGCGATGGTCGAATCGATCCATCAGATCGGAAAAGTGATGAAGCTAGATACCATCGCAGAACATGTTGAGGATGAAGCGACGCTGCAAGTGTTAAGAGAGATCGGTGTGGATTTTGTTCAAGGTTATCATCTGGGCAGGCCACAAGCTATCAACGATAGATAGCCTTGTCTTGCTCTTACCGATAGTCAATCATATATACATACGCCGAGTCTGTACGTCAGAAATACTGTGTTCCCATATAGTATTGAAGTAATCAATAAGTTTTGCTGCGGGCCCTGGTGATTTAAAATTGGCACTGGCTTTATACGTTCTGCTTGTCGCTACGGATCGATGAATTAAACCTATATCGTCAACTACCATAAAGGCGCCTTGTTCGTCTTTGTATTTGCTGGATGGGTTATGGATAAAAACAGAGCTGGTTAATCGTTGTGCAAGTCTTATCAGTCGGTGGCCATCTTGTACAGGTCTTCTAGAGTCCTGTACTAATATGCGAATGCGTGTATTCGGATGTCTTTTTGATAAAGTAAAAATTAATTGCTCAATATTTTTATCGTCGTATATCGCGGCTTCTAAATCCTGAGTGAATATATCGATGCTGTTGCGTGCCTGCTCGATCAGAGATAGTGTGATCCGCTGGTATTCATCCACGCTATCGACTTGAATTTCATCCGCTGTTTCTCCAAGTATGTAAGCCATTTTAAATACCTAAGAGCATTTTACGGTGTGGGATGTCAGCCTCATAAAAAATTTCACCATGTTCTATAAAGCCTTGTTTTTTATAAAAATTGATGGCTGAAACCTGTGCGTGTAAATAGATTTTTATGGGTTTTTTATTTTTTATGTCTTGCAATATAAAGCGTAACAGTGCGCTGCCGATACCTTGATTACGGTATTCTGTTAACACCGCCATACGGCCAAGCTGCCCATCAGGTTTTAGTCGCGCGACAGCAACCACTTTATTTTCAAGTGCGGCCAGATAGTGTTTAGATGATTCGTCGTATTCATCCCACTCCATCTGTTCAGGAACATCCTGTTCTTCGATAAATACCCGCCGGCGTATGTCGGACAATGTATCTTTTTCGTCTTTCCAGATTGCGATGCGTATAACCGGGGTCCGTTTAATAATGTTCATTGTGCGCATCGTTATGCAGTGATAATTGCACCATTATTAAAAAGTGTTATTAATGTTTTTTTATCTGACGATGTTAACGTTTGTTCGAGTTGCTGGAAGTTGATGTGTTCATCCTCGCAGAGTGATTCTGCAAATTGTTTACTTACTTCATAACTGATGCCGTTAACAAATAATAATGCAGATTGATGTGAGTGACTGAATAAGAAATTAGAATAGGGTGACTGCATCAGTGTTGATCGAGAGGCGATGTTACACAACTCGTCAAAATCTATGTCGTAATCATCATCGATTAAATCTTCAAAAGTTTTGTTGTCACTACAGTATTGTCCGAGCCATTTTTTTACCTGCTCACGTTCTATTGATAATCCTTGTTTAAGGTAATCGACAAAGTGGCTGACAGTATCTTCTGATATCTCGGCATGATGTGCAGGTTTTACAGGTGAAGTGTCACTGTAGCGTATCTCTTGCTGATTGCTCTCATTAAGGTAATGGACGTAATCACCTGTAATCGTTTTTAACGAAGGGGCTCTAAAACCAATAGAGGCGGTCATGCAGGGCTCGTCATCCCCCTGTTTATCCAGGCAGGTTTGTGCGATGCCATGGTGGGCTACATTTGGTGGCAGATATAACATGTCACCGGCATTTACTAACCACTCCTGCTCGGCATCAAATTCTTTTAATATGCATAAATCAGTGTTACTTAAGGTTTCATCGTTGAAATGTTCACTGATTTTCCACAGGCGCTGGCCGCTTAGCTGCAGTAAAAAAACGTCGTAGGCATCTGTGTGTGGACCAACAGAACCGCCGCCTGGTGCATAACTTATCATCAGATCATCTATACGCCAGTCCGGGATAAAACGAAAATATCTTAATAACGATTTTGTTTCAGGTAAGTGTCTTTCTACATCGCTGACTAATAGTGACCAGTCAGTGTCGGGCAGTTGACTAAAACGTGATTCATCAAACGGACCAAATTCGACTTGCCAGGTTCTGTCTGGTTCGCTGATGTTGTCGCCTCTGGCAAGGACAAGTCTGGAATTTACATGTTCTTCACAGGCGAGACCTGCTAGTTCATCTGCTGATATCGGTGACTGCAGATCGGGAAAGGCATTCCTGATGAGCAGTGGTTTTTTTTGCCAGTATTGAGTCAGAAAATCTTCAATGCTGGTTGCACCTAAACAGCTTGCACTTTTGCCATGAACGTTTTCTGAATCCATTATTGCCAGGACCTATGACGAGCTACAGCTTTTTTGTCTGCTCGACTGCATTACCGATATAATTCAGCGGCGTAAGCTTTAACAGGTTTTCACGTGCGTCGTCTGGTATATCCAGGGTAAGGATAAAGTCCTGGAAGGCTTGCTGTGTGATAGCTTTGCCGCGCGTTAATTCTTTTAGTTTTTCGTACGGGTTTTCAATGCCATAGCGTCGCATGACTGTTTGTATCGGCTCTGCTAAAACTTCCCAGCTTGCATTAAGATCGGCCTCGATCACGTCGGCATTCACTTCTAATTTATTGAGACCCTTTAATAATGACTGGTATGCAATAAGACTGTGCGCAAATCCTACGCCTAAATTTCTCAGTACGGTTGAATCGGTCAGGTCGCGTTGCCAACGGGATATAGGTAATTTAAGACTTAAGTGATTGAACAGGGCGTTGGCAATACCCAGGTTTCCCTCTGCATTTTCAAAGTCGATAGGGTTAACTTTGTGCGGCATAGTGGAAGAACCGATCTCACCAGCAACGGTTTTTTGTTTGAAATAAGCGTTTGAGATGTAAGACCAGATATCACGGCTTAAGTCGATAAGGATCGTATTAAAGCGACTGATCGCATCAAACATCTCAGCCATATAATCATGAGGTTCGATCTGGATGGTAAATGGGTTGATATTTAAGCCGATCGATTCGATGAATTTTTGTGAAAAATCAGGCCAGTCAATTTCAGGGTATGCACTGTAATGTGCATTGTAGTTTCCAACTGCGCCGTTAGCTTTACCATAAATTTGCGTGTTTGCGACGTGGTCTCTCTGTATACGTAGCCGATAAACGACATTGGCCAGTTCCTTGCCTACGGTGGTAGGTGAAGCTGTTTGTCCGTGAGTACGGCTTAACATCGGCTGTGATGCAAATTCCTGTGCCTGGGCGCTAAGGTTCTCAATGATCTCATCCATCGCGGGTAAAAGTATGTCATCACGTCCGGTTTTTAACATCAGGCCGTGAGACAGGTTATTAATGTCTTCCGAGGTACAGGCGAAATGTAAGAATTCGCTGCTGGCCTCCAGCGTTGCATTGCCCTGAATTTTTTCTTTGAGAAAATATTCAACGGCCTTCACATCATGATTGGTAGTGCGTTCAATGGTTTTAATACGGTCAGCATCAGATAAAGAAAAATCATCAACGATACTATTTAGTATATTTAAAGCGTCGTTATCTAATTCAGGAACTTCGCTGATTGCACTGTGATCAGCCAGTGCTTGAAACCAGCGTACTTCGACCAGGACACGATGTTTTATCAAACCGTATTCACTAAACAGATCTCTAAATGCGGCAGTTTTAGAACCGTAACGGCCGTCGACAGGTGATATTGCGGTAAGTTCGTTTAATTCCATTGTCATAATTAAAATTTTCGTTTTAAATCAGGATAAAAGCGGTATTATAT
The DNA here is from genome assembly GCA_030637945.1 of Gammaproteobacteria bacterium. Classification (GTDB taxonomy): domain Bacteria; phylum Pseudomonadota; class Gammaproteobacteria; order SZUA-229; family SZUA-229. The sequence goes on along the minus strand of DAOWFN010000150.1, from coordinate 2,163 downwards.
CATCCAAAAACGCTGAGGCAGATGTTGATGAGTGGATTTAGAACAGAAAAAGATAGCATGGGGGAATTGCAGGTACCTGAGGATGCTGTTTACGGTGCACAGACTCAGCGTGCCGTCGATAATTTTCCGATAAGCGGCATGACCATGCCGGCAGCATTTATTAAGGCTCTTGGTCTGGTAAAACAGGCGTGTGCGAATGCAAACCAGAAGTTAGGCTGTCTCGATGAAAACCACCGTCGCGCGATATCGTCTATCTGTGACGATATTATAAGTGGCAAGTTAATGGATCAATTCCCGTTGGATGTTTTTCAGACAGGTTCGGCAACCAGCACCAATATGAATGCCAATGAAGTGATTGCTAACCTGGCATCGAAGGAAGCGGGTGATGTGGTGCACCCGAATGACCATGTCAATATGAGTCAAAGTTCAAATGATGTTATTCCAACGACGATTCATGTCAGTGCTGCTATCACCTGCAATCAGCAACTCATACCAGCACTTACTCACCTCATATCAACGATTGATAATAAAGCTGAATCATTGGCATCGATCGTAAAAACGGGTCGTACACATCTAATGGATGCCATGCCGGTCAGTTTGGGACAGGAGTTATCCGGCTGGTCGGTGCAGCTTCAATCGGCGCTGACGCACATAGAGAATACGCTACCAGAAATTCATCAGCTGGCGATCGGCGGTACCGCAGTCGGTACTGGTATCAATGCAGATGCCGCTTTTGGTGGGCTGGTCGCTGAGCAGTTATCGAATGCAACGGGTCTGTCTTTTAAAGTGGCAAATAATCGTTTTGCTGCATTGAGTGCACAGGATGCATCCGTTGCATTAAGCGGACAGTTAAAGACACTGGCTACTGCACTCATGAAAATATCGAATGATCTGCGCTGGATGAACAGCGGTCCGCTTGCGGGTATCGGTGAGATCGCTTTACCTGCGTTACAACCAGGCAGCAGTATAATGCCGGGTAAGGTGAATCCGGTTATACCTGAAGCGACAACGATGGTCTGTGCGCAGGTGATAGGCAACGATTCAACGATAACGATCGCTGGTCAGTCGGGTAACTTTCAATTGAATGTAATGCTGCCTGTGGTCGCTCATAATTTATTACAAAGCATAGAGATACTGTCGAATGCTGCTCGTTTGCTGGCTGACAAGGCTATTGCAGATTTTACAGTAAACGAAGATAACATTAATTCGGCACTATCAAAAAACCCGATACTGGTCACTGCGTTAAATACAGTTATCGGTTATGAGTTGGGTGCAAAAATCGCCAAGACTGCCTATGCTGAAGGGCGTGCAGTGATCGACGTTGCTGCAGAGATGACCGATCTATCTCGAACAGAGCTGGAGAAATTACTTGATCCAAAAAAACTGATTGGTGAACAGTAGCCAAGGAGTCTCTGATTAAGTTAATTAACCTCGATTACTGCTTTGTTCTGTAACGTCAATATATAACTTTAAGCGTTGCCCAGGTTTTAAGTATTTTCCTTTTATCGTATTCCAGCGATGCAGGTCAGTTACGCTGACATGATACTTGCTGGCGATGCGAGATAAAGAATCACCGTTTCTTACCGTATAGTGGATTGATCTGACAGTGCTGTTTGGATTATGTGTTTTAGCCGTGGTGCTTTTTCCTTTCGTCCAGACCACGAGTTTCTGGCCTTTTCTTATAGGATCTTTTATCGCCATGCCATTCCATTTGGCTAGTTTGCGCATGCTTACATTATATTTTTTGGCTATTTCCCAAAAACTCTCTCCATTCTGAACAATATGATTAACGCGTGATTTACTCCCACGTTTTTTATTTTGAGTGGTTTTTAGTCGTTGTGATAAAGACAGTGCATAACTGCTTTTGTTTTTACTTGAAAGCGGAATGATCAGGTATTTACCCTGGCGAATGTTGTTACCCTTGATACTGTTAACTTTCCTTAAATGTTTTACTGAAGTGTTATATTTCACTGCAATGTGGCTTAAGGTTTCACCTGATTTAATCTTATGACGACTCCAGCGTAAATGTTTATCGGCAGGTAAGGTCGCATAGTTGGTTTCAAATTTATCTGCAGCGCTAACAGGCAATAATAATGTATGCGGGCCATCAGGGTCTGTCGCCCAGCGATTAAAAGCAGGGTTGTAGTTATATAATGTCTCAAG